>JALSIL010000360.1 GCA_026990095.1 Lysobacterales bacterium | reverse complement strand
TAATGAAATCAATTCATGCGGTGCTTCACTTTTTGCCCACTTATTTTTAGCAACTGTACTGGTCCACTTAACCACTTGTTGATCAAAGTCCGTATCGTCTCCCAGCATAAAATAAACCTTATCACGCCCTTGCATAAGTTTTGGCAACAACTCATCACTTTGATTGACATCAAAAGAATTATCAAACTTTAACTTATCTACTGCGTCATCGAGACCAAGCATTGGACCATTCCAAATTTCATTGTGCTTATCAACGGCTCGACAAAATAAAATATCCTCTCCGTACTTATTGTTAGGGCATATTATTAACAAGGCATTGGGTTCGCTGCAACCCGTCAAATAATAAAAATAACTGTCAGGACGGTATTTAAAATCCGCATCTCCATTACGGATAAAAACGTCTTTGGCTTTTAAAATAGCAATAGAGTCATGACCAATTATTTTTGCAACTTGTGTTCTTCTTTTTTTGAATTCTTTGGCTTTTATCATGGATAATTATTGTATGATGTGTTTCACTATTATTCTAGCATTTATTGTGAAAGTTATTGTTATTTATCCCAAAGCCCTAAAGCTGCTTTACATTTATAAATAATGTGATAGCTATCACAATACACAGCTATTATTGTGCTATAATTGTATTGCAGTGTAAATTTTTTAATGCAATTGACCTCTAAACAGGCACCTGAAATGATTGAGAAAGAAGACAAAATTATAAGTATTGAAAAAAAACTTAAGTCGAATAATATAGGCGATCTTCTTCCTGTCATCTATTCTCAGTTTTCTAAAGAGATGAAGCCTTTAATTATCAGCTTTTTTGAACAACTCGATGACTCCTTATTTGATCACGCAGAAAAAGCTGGGTCCAATACCAAGCAAAGTTTGTATTTTGAATCAATGAGGATGATTAGAAAATCGCGCAAACCTATTTTTTTAGAATTCTTCAAAGGAATAAAAAACACTTTTCAGCTCTATAAAAAAGGGGAATACGAATATTTTAATTCTGATGCCAAGTATAACAAGCAAACAAAATCTTTAAAACTGTCATTAGTTGATGAAAAAGAACTGGATGAATCCTTAGCTAAAACCAACTTAATCAACAAATCCGAGATGGCATTTCATGAAAATATTTTTGCATTGCTCAAACGCTTTTCTGTGCTCGCATCTGGAACAAAACTCAAATCAGAACATAACCCAATTGGACCTTATGTTATTGTTAACTCGTTTGCCAATAGCATTAGAACACTTGAACTAGACATTCACATAAACTTGATTGTATACAAGTTATTTGAACGCAATGTGATGAGTCAGCTAAACAGAGTATACAACAGTATTAATGATATTTTAGCAAGACAAGGAATAATCCCCGAAATTCAATACAACATTAATAACAACAGAGCCACACCCGCTTCAAGTTTTAACTCGCAAACATCGAACCCAAGTAAAACAGGTTCAGAACAAGCAAATGAATCAAGCAACCCTGATAACTCTGCTGTTAGTACAAGCCAAAATATCAGTGATGAAAATTACCAATTAATCTCTAATCTATTTAAACAAAACCAAACATCAAACTCAAATCAGACTGCCAATGGAAACGTTCCAATTGCCAATATTGACCTTAATTCAATGCTCAATGCTTTATCCATATTGCAAACTGATTTATTAAGTAAAGCCAAAATTGAAGATTCAAAATCCAAATCGCCCACCGAAATAAAACAAGAGCTATTGGATCAACTACACTCATTGGATGAAAACAGTAAGGAAAAAGTTGTTAGAAAAAAAGATGAAGACACGATAGATTTGGTTGGAATGCTGTTTCAATTTATTGTCGATGACCGCAATTTACCCGCTGAAATTCAAGTCATCTTAGCTCGTTTACAAATTCCTTACCTTAAAATTGCACTGGAAGATAAAAATCTGTTTGCGGATAAGACCCATCCAGCAAGAGTCTTACTCGATAAGCTTTCATTAGCATCTGTAGGTTGGACTAAAGAAAGCGATGTAAAAGACAAATACATTAATAAATTAACGGATATTACCCATCAAATTTTTGATGCCGATAGTTACAATAAAGCATTTTTTGATAGCATTATTAATGATTTTGAGAAATTTAGGCAAAAGCAAAAAAAGAAATCAGCGGTTTTACAAAAACGTACCCAAGAGAAAACTTTAGGTCAAGATAAAATTCAACAAGCTAAAGAATACA
>JALSIL010000359.1 GCA_026990095.1 Lysobacterales bacterium | reverse complement strand
ATTTTCGCATCATCAGAATTATTGTCAGCAATTAAGCCAACATCAACTTCTGGTTGTGAAAGCCAGTGCAAAGCTTGAGCCGTTGCCAGTTGTGTTTGCAAAGTTAGCGTCAGTAATATAATAAATTTATAAAATTGTTTCATGGTTTAGTCCTTTGCTGTTAATGCTTAATAATTAAAAAGTCATCTTTGTCAGGTCTTTTCGATAGTCCTGTTAAAGGTTAAAGTACAATAAATCTATAAGTCTGTCTTTGATGTAATGGTGACTATAACTATTAATGGAAGAATATTTTTTTTCATGTGTTTGCACTTTAATAATTGCTTGCACACATTCTACTGTTTTTGTTTTTCTGAAATATGATGCAACAGTGATTTAATGATGAACTTTAAATCTAACAGTACTCGTTAATTTGCATAATAAGTTGGCATGCAAAAAAAAAAGAAATCAGCTTTAAATCATAGTTTGGTCATGTTTCATTTAATAAAAACGTTTATTATTGAGAACAAGTAAAGATTTAATTTTTTAGAAGTTTTTTGCAAACATTAACGGACTTGTAAAAAAATTATATGAAATGTTAGAATAGATTTAACAAAATGAAGACAATCATGCCGATGCAATATTATTTTAGAGGGTTTACTTATGACAGCGAGCAATGTAAGCTGTGGTTTAAGTCTAAAGAAATTAAAATCACTAAAAGACAAAATAATTTACTGCATTTCTTTTTACAAAGCGAGAACAAAGTGGTCAGTAAGGGTGAGCTTATAGAACATGTTTGGCATGGGCGAATTGTTACTAGTAACACGATAGACCAGAACATCCTTAAACTGAGAAATTTGCTCAACGAAATACAAGCTGGTGAATACCTGCAATCTGTCTATGGTTTAGGCATTCGGTTTTTGCCTGAGGTCAAGACCAATTTAACTCATAAATCATTTTCTAAGAGACATAAGTTAGCATTGATTTTTGCAGGTGTTATTTTGTTTTGTATACCTGGATATTTTTATTATGTTTCTATAAAGCCAGATGAAACAGGCTTGACTAGGTTAAATCTCGATATAAAACACGATAGTATTAATAATAAACACAGCATGAATAATTGGCTCATTTATGCGGGTGGTCGCTATCTTACCAATTTATTATTTCAGTATGAGGGCTTTGATAGTATAAATTATAAACAGGACTTGTTGACATCTGCTAGCTATAATATATTAACCTTACAATTTAATGCCAATGATGATGTTCATCACTCCTTGCACATCGATTTTAATAATAGTTTACAGGGTTATTATGTTGCTCAATTAACTGACGATGATTTTCAAGAGGAAAAAACACACCTCATTAAGGCAAACGATATCAATGTTTTATTTGCCGAAATCAGCCAATGGATAGTGGTTACTTATGCTGATGATGTAAAGAAGAAACAAAATATCGAACAGGTTTTTAGCTCTGATGAATATGCCCTGGAAAGTTATTTTCGTGCTATGCAAGCCCAACAACAAGGCAATGCTGAGCAAGCCCTGGTTTATTTGCAAGCGGCGACAAAAAAAGATGCCGAGTTTAAATATGCTTGGTATGAAAGTGCGGTTGCTTATCGCAATAAAGGCGACCCCAGAAAAGCTTTGTCAATATTATCCGTCATTGACACACAGCATTTATTGTTAAAGTACCAAGTTATATTGGTCAGTGCCCAATGTTACGACGTCACCATGAATTTTGACAAGGCTAAAAAATTATACCAACAAGCTTATGAATTGGCACTGGATTTTCAGCAGCCGGCAAAACAAGCCACAATATTAATCAGTCAAGCCATTATGTACCGAAAACTGAAGCAGTATGATTTAGCAGAAGAGGCTTTAAAAACAGCCTTGTCACTTATAGGCAGCGAAACACATCCTTACCTATTTGGAACGCTTTCCAACACTTATGCTAATTTAGCAAGAGAACAGCATAACTACCAGTCTGCCATAAAACATTCTTTATTGGCAATCGCTGCTTTTCAAAAAGTTGGTAATAGCAGGTATGCAAATAATGCTAAAACTGTCTTGTCTAGTATTTTATTGATTAGAAATGAATTTAAGTCAGCCAAAAGGTGGATTAATGAGTCTTTGTTTTATGCACAAGAAGTTAACTACTTGCGAGGTATTAGTGATAACAAAACCAAACTCGCCATGATTTATCAAAAAACAGGTCGTTTTGATTTGGCA
>JALSIL010000358.1 GCA_026990095.1 Lysobacterales bacterium | reverse complement strand
GGCAGTGTTTTATGGTATAGTTTCGCTGTTTTAAAAATCCTCGTGCCAGTTTTCCAGTGGAACAGCTGAATGAGGCGTTATACTAAAAAAAGGATAAAAAGTGCAAATTTCTGAATTAAGAGAGTATCAAGCTGAGTTTGAGAAATATAGAGCAGAGATTAGTTCAGAAAATAAAGAAATATTTAAACTCACTAAACGTTTTAGAAAAGACTACTCTCTTGAAAAAATAAAAAATCTTTCCCTTGATGAATATGTCACAGGTAAACAAAACCCTTCTACATTTTGTAACCGTATAGAAAATGAATTAAATAACTGGGGTAATATTCATGGAAGTACAGCTAAAAAGTTTGGTATTTATTTTGGTGTTGACGGTGATGATAAAGAAAAAAAATATAGAGTTGGGAAGTTAGCTTTTGGAGCATCAACTTTTGAAGCGTTTGATAAAGTAAAACAATCAATTATTCAACTTTTAGAAAATCATAACAACGTTAAAGTAATAAAAAATAATCTAATTTCACCTATGTTTAAAGGTAAAATATTATCAATTTATTATCCCGAAGATTATCTTAATATATTCTCATCTTCCCATTTGAATTACTTTATTAATTTTTTAGGTATAGAAAATATTTCCAAATCTGAAATAGATAAACAAGTTCAACTGCTTAATTATAAAAACAAAGACTCTGTAATGAAGGAATGGAGTGTATTTGAATTTAGTAAGTTTCTATATCATTCTTTTGGAAAGCCTAGTAGTAAAAATGAAAACAGATTACCTAATGAACTAGCTAAATTCAAATTAGCTGAATTTCCACCTATAGAAGAAATTAAAGCTGAGTTTATTAGTTTGGTTACCGACAATATGAAGGATAAAAACACTAATAAACTAGGTGGTAAATCTAGGAAAATTGATTTCTCTGGTCAATCAAAAAGATTCAAAAGAATTGGTGATAGAGGAGAGCAAATAGTAGTAATAGTAGAACGTCAAAACCTAATCAATAATAATCAGATAGACTTATCAAGGAAAGTTGACCATATTGCAAATCGAGATGATAGTGTCGGTTATGACATATTGTCATATGATGAGAAAGGAAATAAAAAATTTATTGAAGTTAAATCAACAACTAAACCTGCTGGTATTTGTAATATTTATATTTCTTCAAATGAATTACAAACAGCAAGAAAAATTGCGAACTATTATTTCTATATTGTATTCAATGTTGGTACAAAAAGGCCTCAAATTTGGAAAATACAGGGAGCTGAATTATTAGATGATAAGAATATTATTATAGAGCCAATATCATATAAGATTGGCTTTAGAACAAATGAAATAAAAGTATAACAAG
The DNA here is from genome assembly GCA_026990095.1 of Lysobacterales bacterium. Classification (GTDB taxonomy): domain Bacteria; phylum Pseudomonadota; class Gammaproteobacteria; order Xanthomonadales; family Marinicellaceae; genus NORP309. Next base: position 869 of record JALSIL010000358.1, on the reverse strand, counting down.
GCATTTAAAACAAGGACTTACCTAAGTCTGGCTTCTTATTTTAGTTCTGTAGTTTTGTTTAGCTTCGTGCTAAATTTGACTTCAGTTTAGTTAAATCGGCAAGCCCTTTAATGCGGCGTTAGGTGTCTGCGACGCAAAAAGCACATTTTCAAACATTATCAAAAGTGCTATTCTGTATTGAATGCAGAATGGTGCTATATGATAAATTTTAAGGCGGTTATTTCTTGAGGTATAAATTCACATCCAGTCTTACGGAAAAAGAAATAATAGAAACTCTTCAAAATGAATTTCAATTCCCTTTTGAGGTGACAGGTTTGGAAGATTTCAACTGGGAAGAGTATTATGTGTTTGGTCCAGGTGATGCAGAGGATTATAAAAAGCTTAAAAACATCCAGCCTTCATATAAAGATACTTTCATGGTATTGGATATTAAAAATGGATTCAATTCAGAATGGGTTATTGATAGCAAAGATTTTTTAGCTCATGTTAAGAGAAAATCCGATGATAAAAAGTTTTATCTTGGTCTTTCTGAAATAAAGGCTCTTGATAAAAACTCAAATAATCAACAACTATTAGATGATTACACAGAATGGTTTTATAATAACTTATGAATCATAAGTTATTAATTAAAAAGCAGTTAATTTAACTTCTATGTACATTCAGGATTTAAATAGACCATTAGTAATGGAATATTGAATTAAGCAGAAAATAATAAAACCTAACAAATTGCTTAAGCAATGGACAAGCTGACTCAGGGTTTCTGTTTGCGTTTTGTGGTTTCGGTGGGTTATGTTTTAGTTTTTGGGTTTAGCAGTTTTAATCGCTTGCCCCTTAGCAAGGCGTTAGCTTCCCAAGCATTTAAGTTCTGG
>JALSIL010000357.1 GCA_026990095.1 Lysobacterales bacterium | reverse complement strand
GCACAAGACATTCTCATCATCACCTATGCTAATGGGGTGCCCATGAGTTTGGAGGCTATAAAGGAGTTTAACTTAACGCACACAGATAAAGTGGCAACAATGGATTTACGTTGGTTACAACCGTTAAATAAAAAAAGCATCTGTCAATTAGCACAAAAATTTGATACAATTTTGATTGTCGATGAAGGCAGAGAGTCCGCATCGGTAGGTGAGGGTGTCGTTAGTGCTATTATTGAAGGGCTAAAAAACCCTCCAAGAATTAGCAAAATAACTGGGTTTGATACTTTTACACCACTTGGTGATGCCTCTGCTTTGGTTTTGCCACATAAAAATATCGTTGTTGAACGATTAAAGAAATTATCCGAAATGAGAAAAGAAAATGCCTAAATTAACGGTACTGTTTGCCGATATTGCTCAAAGCACAGCACTGTTTGATAAATACGGTGACGATAAAGCTCGTTCGGCCATTTCTTCTGTATTGGATACCTTAATCGAAGTATCAGACAAACACAATGGCGTGCTGATTAAGACTATTGGTGATGAAATTATGTGCACTTTCCCAAATGCAAATGATGCAATTTGTGCGGCTGTAGGCATGCAAGAACGCGTGGCAGGTAATTTTGTTCTTGGTTCTCACCCCATTGGCATAAGGATTGGTTTTCACCACGGCGATGTTATTGCTGAGGATGGCGATGTTTACGGTGACACGGTTAATGTTGCAGCACGAATGGCAGGTTTTGCTAAAAAAGGGCAAATTATCACCAACTCAGTGACGTTTAAAGAAAATGACGAAAACTGTGCCGTTCGTTACCGTTCACTGGGTAAAACGAAAGTCAAAGGAAAGTTATTGGCAGTTAAAATTATAGAAATATTTTGGCAAAAAGACGAGTCTCAAGTAACGCGCATTTCGACAGCTTTAGATTTAAAGCTACCCGAATCCGATTACTGCATGGAATTGGAAATCAATGGCAGAAAAATCAAAATGACCGAAAACTCTCCGAACAAAGTCATTGGCAGGGGAGAAGAGTGCGATATACAGATATTAGCACCCATGGCATCCCGTTTACATGCAGAAATCCAGTTTTCAGATGGGAATTTTAAAATAGTAGATCAAAGCACCAATGGCACATGGTTAGAAATTGGAGGCAACAGTTTGCGCCTTCATCGTGACAAAACGGTATTGCTCGGTAAAGGGCAAATATCATTAGGCAGTGCGGATTTTTCCGATCCGTCAATAGTGATTAAATTTGAAATATAAAGGAGAATTATGCAAGATTTTATTCGGCGTATAAGTGGGTTTTTACTGATAACATTTGCAGTATTGTATTTAGGAGTTAAATTATTTTATGGCAATTAAATACAGACAAACACATGTGCAAAGTGTCAACAACTATGGGGCGTGGTTGTTGTATTTCTATTCCTTACCTTATCTATTGAGTATTATATCCAAACTTCTCAAAGGTGAAATTATCAATCTTGTTATTGTTTCCGCTGTTTTTGTAGGCACAATTTTGGCGGCTTTGTGGATGAGCATAGGGTTAAAAAACAAAGGACTTTATTCCTCACGAAAATTCGTTCAAAACCCACCTTTTCCGATGATGTTTTTGGGCTCATTATTACTCGGCATTACGAGCTTTGTTTCAGCATGGTTATTAAATGGCTACAGTCTTTTTGCTGCTATTGGTTTTGGATTAGCTGCCACAATTGGTTGCTGGTTATGGTATGGAATGGATCCAGTTAAATCAAAAAATATCAGCTTTTCAGACATCAACGATTCAGAAAAAGCACTGGAAATCCTACAAGACAGTGAGAGTCTCGTTATTAATATTGAAAACTCTTCAAAAAACATTAACAATGCGCAAATGTCTTCAAAGCTCAATAGCATAGCGGCAAAGGCGCGTGAAGTACTGAATGTTTTATTCGAGAACCCCAAGAAAATCAAAAAGGCGAGGCGTTTTCTCAACACCTATTTAACAGGAGCAGAAAGCGTGGTTGAACGCTATGTGGAAACACATGAAAAATCAGAAAATAAAGAGTTAGAAGAGAACTTCAAAGAAGTATTGGATAATATTGAAGAAGTTTTTAGCAAACAGCATGAAAAACTTATTTCCAGTGATGTCTTTGATTTAGACGTCGATATAGAAGTATTAAACACCTTGTTAAAGAAACAAGGAATAAAGTAAAATTTAAGAACAAAAGGATAAGATTATGACAGA
>JALSIL010000356.1 GCA_026990095.1 Lysobacterales bacterium | reverse complement strand
TTAACCGAACATCTTAGAGAACATATGGTTCTTTTACAAAACAGTCCGCAACGAATACAAAAATATTTTAAGCACAAAGATATTAGATATGCAGCTTAATATCGGTTAATTAAAGCCGGGTTAATAACAACGAAAATGCGGTAGACGATATGTTTGATAATTATTTTGATCCTAACGCCATGAATTTCCACATCGTAAATAATGCACCATCAGCAGGGTTGGCACTAAATCCAGGTACTGTTTTATACGTTTCCCAGCAAAATCGAGGGTTTGCAACTTTAGCGCATGAAATAGCCCATAATTTGGGAGTAGAGCATACTCATAATGGGAGGTGGCCCTGCAATGGAGATAATGAGACTTGTGCCGATTGCTGGCAAGAGCCAGTAAGCAGGTCTATGAATCAACCTTTTTGGTGTGGCAATTTTAATGGCAAAAAGAAATGTGAAGTAAATGGCAATAAATTATGTGATACTGCTGGAGAACCTAAGATTGATGGTTATGTAGACTTCAATTGCTCTTATGACCCCAATTGGAATCAAGGAGGTGGTGATGAAAGGGATAACTGGGGTGTCACCTGGCGACCCAATACCAGAAACATTATGTCTTACTCCAGAAGAATTTGCAGAGACCAATTTACTTATGGGCAGATAGGAGTTATGTTGGATGAATTATCTAAAAATAGGTTTGATTTTAAGTCCACGACAGCACAATTTTCCATTTCCGGACCCACAAAAGTATGCCCGAATCAATCATACACCTACTCTATTCCCTCTCAGTCCACATCATCAGTTTATTATTTATGGCAAATACCTGATGGATGGAGCATTTTAGGACAGGGGAACAGGACTGTAACAATAACGCCTACCTTAAATTACATAGATCATACTATCTATGACCCCATTAGAGGAGGTTCTGTCGCTCCATTAAAAACAACAGTTGATAACCTTCAATTATCTATTTCAGGCTATTCCGAAATTCCAGGTGACAATTTTTGCAGATCATATTACGCTGAATATTATGCTGGAGCAACCTACACTTGGACAACATCAGCCCCTATGTGGTCAGGGGTTGTTATATGTGGTGGGCAAGGCACAAATATTGTGCGAGTAAGAGCTGCTCCCTTTTCTCCTTCCTTTTATTTGAACGCTTCAGCCTCTAATGTTTGTGGTACAATAATAAATGCCTCTAAATACATTACTGTTGGAAATGGAGGTGATGTACCAATGCCAATTGTCAATCCTGGTGACGATATTTCTGTTTACCCTAACCCTGTATCAAGTTTTCTGAATATATCTAATACAGATGCAGGTGAAACTGGACAATGTAACTATTATAAACTTGCAAACAGGAAAAGAGGTGTATTCTACAGCGTGTCTAAAAACGAGTGAGGCTATCAACTTTCAAACTTTTCCCAATGGTACTTATCTTTTAAGGTACTCAATAAACAGTATTGTAAAAACACAAAAAATAATAAAGAGATGAAATCAATTTTAAACTATTTAGCGTTAGGGTTATTTATTATATCACATGCTAGCTGCACCGATAATAACACTTCTCCTGGAGAGCCTATTGTATGGTACCAATACTTTGCATTTGTAGATGAAGAAGGGAATGATTTTTTTGAAAATAACATTGATTATAAAACCATAAACATTTATTCTCCAAGATACCAAACGCATCTAAAATTTGATGATTCGCTTAAAATAGATGGTATTAATATTTATGGTTATGGCGCATTTGGACCATCCACCCAATATTTTTCATTTGGAAATGGAGATATAGACACATTAACGAAAGTATGGGAGCCAGCCTCTATTGGTAATGTTAGTGCGTCAATTGATGAAGTGGAAAATATTACATTTTTATACAACGGAATAGAAATTGAAACTTGGGATTTTGTGCAAAATCCTAGGTTATTGAATGAATTAAAAGAAAGAAATAAAAATAGCATAGCACATCCAACTGCTACAAACCCTATTTATATTAAAATAACTAAAAAGGCCAATCCTGACGAGTTTGATTAATTTTTACTAGACCTAAAACACTTAGCCGAATAGCCAAAATACCTTCATAAAAAAGCCTCAACGATGATTTTCGCTGAGGCTTTTTTTGATAATCTCAGAACAACTGACCTCAAGGGATTTAAGATGAGACCATTTTAAAGAAAATCACGAGGTTTGAGTCGGGAAAAATGGTTTTGGTTAGGTTCATTTCGTTGCAGAGTTTTTGT
>JALSIL010000355.1 GCA_026990095.1 Lysobacterales bacterium | reverse complement strand
TTTCGCGCACGTTCCACTTCGCTTCTGATAACACAGCCCTTTACATGATCATTTATTAGCCCCATTGCTTGCATAAAAGCATAGGCAGTTGTTGGCCCGACAAATTTCCATCCTTGCTTTTTTAACTCTTTCGAAAGAGCTACTGATTCTTCAGATGTCGATGCTGTTTGAGGTTCCGAAAGCTTCTTTTCATCAGGTTCGTAACGCCAAAAAAATGCAGCTAGTGAACCTTCTTGTTTGACAAGTTCCTTCGCTCGTTTAGCATTATTAATAACAGATTCTATCTTGCCTCGATGACGCACGACCCCCTCATTTTCAAGCAACCTATTAACGTCTCGTTGCGTAAAACTAGAGATTTTTTCAAAATCAAAACGGTGAAAAGTTTTTCGGAAGTTCTCGCGCTTGACAAGTATTGTTCGCCAACTCAAACCAGACTGAAAGCTTTCCAGGCATACTTTTTCAAACAACCGTTGGTCATCACTAACAGGAAAACCCCATTCTTTATCATGATAATCAAGAAATTCAGGTGCGGCGCTGCACCAACTGCACCGTGGCTTTCCATCTGTTCCTTTTATTATTTTTTTACACATTTGTATTCAACCAATCAGGAAGTTTAAGCGATCATCAGTTTTTGCAGGAGTGATTTCATGAATTTCTGCCTTTACAATATTTTTAGCAACAAAAGGGTCGCTGTTTACTCTTTCTTGCAACTCAGACAACGAAGTATTATAAGCAATTACAGAACCGCCCAAGTTAGGCTTGAGACTACCAACCACTAAAAACACACCATCTTCAAATCCTTGCTTTATCCACTTATTGTGGCCTTCCATAAATTCACTTGCACTGCTTTTGTTTTCTGAAAATTTTAGAAAAATGACAAACATGAGTAACCTCCATTATTTATTGTGGTGTAATTTTTTATAGCCCTAACGCCATGCTCAGTGGCTGCCCGAAGCGGCATTTTTTGTGTAACATGGAGCTTGCGACATACACAAAAAAATGACGCTTCGGGCAGTCCACTGGAGCTAATTGTTATGTGTATTTTTATACTCCCAACAATACTATTACCATTATGTTTCATTAAGAAAACCGCTCTCAACTGCTTGACTTTGATTCTCGAAAATAGCCATGGCGGTACTCATACGCTTGAAACCAAGTTTTTTATAAAATGGTTCTTTGCCTGGACATGCATACAAAATAATTTTTTTGTGGCCTACGGATAAATTCACAAGGTTAGAAACAATATTTTTCCCAATATCGCGACCCTGAAAGTCTGGACGAACTGCAACATCACAGATATAGGAACAATCTATTCCATCTGCTAAAGCTCGACCAGCACCTATCAACTTGCTTTGATTAAAAACAAAACATTTAAACATACTATTTGTAAAGGCTGTTTCTAAATCTGTCTGCTTCTTATTTCCAAGAGTCACTTTATACAGTTCGGAAAGCTCTTTCCAACTAATATCCTTTAATGAATACTGCCATTTCAATTCCAACATTGCCACCTTGTTATGTAACGGATTCAATGTGATTTTTCATATTATCGAGCAATGAGTCCCAAACAACTGTATCCATCATTTGAAACATCTCCTTGGATTTTAAATTACCTTGCTCTAGTTCAAGCTTCGTACCATCACCATTTCTTGACAGTTCATAAGTAATTGAAAGGTAATTTTCAGGTGTTCTTTCAGTCCCATGATTATCGCTCCAATAAGTGTATTTATACTTATTAGGACGCGAAAGAACTTCGATCACTCCATAATCGGTAAATTCTTGGTTATTTATCTCGCCTTTGTAAAATACTTCACTGCCCACTTCCCATTCCGAAACGACTTCTTTCAGCGGAAAATATTTAACTATTTCATCTGCGTTGGTAAGTGCATCGAATACCAATTCTGGTGGTGCATTTATAAATATTTCCTTCTTAATCGTAAAGGTACTCATTTCTCAAATATCTCCTTTTACACATAACGCCTTGCATAAGGGGCCGCCGGGAATAAAACCCATGTGCTTGCCATACAGACAAAACCCGACAACCCCGACCAGCTCAAAACCAACGCCGCAGTAGGCGGTCCCTTTGATGCAATTGTTAGATCAGGCAATATGGCTATTGCCGCTCAAACTCAACGCCACCGCCTGACCAGAAAACCCGAATATAGCACAAAACCTGGACGCCATTCCTAACTGGATGCCACTAATAAACGGACAAATAACCTCATAAAATTGCCGTTT
>JALSIL010000354.1 GCA_026990095.1 Lysobacterales bacterium | reverse complement strand
ACAAAAGGAAAAAGGCTATAAGGCCATAGCTTATCTGTTCATAGCCTGGCAAAAAAACCGAAGTAATAATGCCCAAGGCAAAGGCAAGGGTAATTCTAACAAACGGAAATTGTGACCAGAAAAACATAGATTGTTTTTCCTACAAGATATTAAAATATTTGATAAAAGTAAAATTCCTGTATTTTGCAACAATGTTGTGCCTCATTTGTTGGACAGTAGGTTTTACTGTTTAATCTTCCAATACTATATCTTTGTATCATGTACTATAGGAGAAAAATACTATTATCACTTTTAGAAATATTTGATGGCGAACTGGAGAAAATTCGCTTACAAAAGCTACTTATGCTTTTAAGCAAACTTCAAGAGAAACCTTCTTTTGATTTTGTGCCTTATAAGTATGGCTGTTTTTCATTCCAAGCGAATGCTGACTTAAAAACTTTGACAAAATATGAACAGGTTGGAGAAAAAGAAAAAAGTTGGACTCGAAATGATTCAATAAGCTATATGCCAGAATTAAAAGCTTCAGATAAAAAGGCGCTTTTAAACATTAAAAAATTATACCGAAACAAAACTTCCTATGAATTAATAGGCATCACTTATAAAAAACATCCTTTTTATGCCATTAATAGCACGATTTTAGATAAAGTATTAAAAGGAGATAGCCTGGCTAAGGTTAATAACCTTAAAAAAGAACATATTGAAAACAAGCTTTTTACAATTGGCTATGAAGGAATCAGTCTTGAATGTTATCTCAATAAATTAATTAGAAACGGGATAAATGCTCTGATTGATGTTAGACGAAATGCATTAAGTATGAAATATGGGTTTAGTAAAAAGCAATTAAAAACTGCATGCAATGGTATAAATATTGTATATTATCATTTTCCTAAGTTGGGTATTGAATCTAATAAAAGACAAGAATTAAATTCCCAAAAAGATTATGATAATCTTTTTACAGAGTATAAAAAGACGAACTTAGCTAATACCAAGGAGGTTCAAAGTGAGATAATTGCTTTAATACAAAAACATAAAAGGATAGTATTAACTTGCTTTGAGGCAGATATTTGCCAATGTCATAGAAAACCTTTAGCTGAATCAATCTCTAAATTGCCTGGCTTCACTTGGAAAGTTCAACACATCTAATATGGCAAAAGAAAAAATTCTCATAACTGTTAAAACTTACCCTTCTATATCTGCAAAATATGATGAATTGGTATGTACTGCTGGATTTAGGGAAGATGGCTCTTGGATAAGAATTTATCCAATTCAATTTCGTAAAAAATCATATAAGGAGCAGTATAAAAAATGGCAATGGATTGAAATTGATGTTGTAAAAAACACAAGTGATAAAAGACCTGAAAGTTTTCGGCCTATAAGTCATAGCACCCCTATTGAAATTGTTGGAGCAATAAAAGCAGATGGGGGTTCTTGGGATAAACGCAGAAAAATTGCATTACAAAATGTTTATACAAATAAGGCTAAACTTCTCTCAGAGGCCAAGGATAATGAAAAAATTACTTCATTGGCGGTTTTCAAGCCTAGTAAAATAGTTGATTTTAAAATAGAAGAAACTGATAGGGAATGGAAACAAGAAAAGCTCGAAAGTTTAAAACAAATGAATCTTTTTGATGCTACAAAAGGCGCATCACTTGAAGTTGTTAAAAAGCTGCCTTTTAAATTTTCTTATACTTTCTTAGATGATGAAGGTGAGTCTAGTACTCTTATGAATGAAGATTGGGAAATAGGTCAGCTATATTGGAATTCTTTGAAACGACATAATGGGAATGAGGAACTAGCCTGTGCAGATGTTAGAAAAAAATACATGGATGACTTTGCAAAAACGAAGGACTTATACTTATTTTTAGGCTCTACAAAACTTCACCACTTCAGAGCTCCTAATCCATTTTTAATAATTGGAACCTTTCATCCAAAACATATTTCACAAACCTCGATATTCTAAACAAGGCACAACAACCAAATTTTTGTGCTTTTATATTCTCTGTCTATACCAGCCAAAAGGTCGTTTGCTTCTCATCTCCACGAATTTCTCAATCTGGTAGCCCATTAAATAAGGAGGAATAGGTGTATATGTAATATTTTTCTTAAAAAAATGGTTCAATTCTTGCCTCCAAAATAGTTATGAGAATTTCATGCTTACTATTGTTTATCATAATAGTTGCAAATGGTTGCGGCACTCACTATTTAATCAATGCTTCTAAGGGGTTTAAAATAAAACCAG
>JALSIL010000353.1 GCA_026990095.1 Lysobacterales bacterium | reverse complement strand
CCGCTTTGCCATTAAATTGTGCAAGACCTCCAACAATCGCAGGGTCATCGGCAAAAGCGCGATCACCGTGCAATTCATCAAACGATTCCGTTAATAAATCAATATAGTCCAACGTGTAGGGGCGTTTGGGATGTCGTGCCAATTGGGCAATTTGCCAATCGTTTAATTTTGCAAAAATTTGTTTGGTTTTGATTTTTAATTTTTCTTCCAAGCGATGAATTTCATCATCAATATTCATGGCATTATCATCACTGACATTGCGCAGTTCAGAAATTTTGGCTTCCAGTTCGGCTAGCGGTTGTTCAAATTCGAGGTAATCGTTATTCATTGACAAATATTGTAAATCAAAACGGATATTCTACGCAAATATTTGTTTCTCTGCTAGTTAATGGTTAATATTACCCTTATTTACTAAAATTAGAAACTGATGATAATTACACTTTCACCTTCAAAAGGTCAAGATTTCGTGCAAGCTGCACCTACGCAGACTTACAGCATTCCTGAACAACTCAAAGATTCAGAACAATTGATTGCGCAACTCAAAAATTATTCGCAACAAGAAATTGCCAAGATGATGTCGATTAGTGAAAATCTAGCTAAGCTAAACTACCAACGTTACCAAGATTTTGCCATTCCATTTAATCCACAAAATGCCAAAGGAGCATTATTTGCCTTTAAAGGGGATGTTTATTCAGGAATAAATACAGCCAGCATGAATCAAGCGGATTTTGATTACGCTCAAGAACATTTGCGAATATTGTCAGGACTTTATGGATGTTTGCGTCCACTGGACTTGATTCAACCCTACCGTTTGGAGATGAAAACCAAGCTCGCTAACAATCGTGGTGACAACCTTTATCAATTTTGGGGCGATAGCATTACCAAACTTTTAAATAATGCACTGGAACGACAAAAAGAAAAGGTTCTACTTAATTTAGCCTCAAACGAATACTACAAATCAGTTAAACCAAAAGAAATTAACGGCAAAATTATTGCAGTCGCCTTCAAAGAAAATAAAGACGGTAAAAGCAGAATAATAGCCATCTATGCCAAAAAAGCCCGTGGCATGATGACCGATTTCATTATCCGTAATCGCATTGAAACCATTGAAGGCATAAAAGCCTTTGATTATGCCGATTATAAATACGATAAGAGTGTTTCTAAAGAAGATTTGTTAGTGTTTTCACGCAAACAGCCAAAACCGTTGAAAAAGAAATGATGGCTCAGGAAAATCGAGTAAGGTTAATACCCAAATCCCGATAGTGAATCGTGTTTTCACTTTCGGGGTTTAGGATCTATCAAAGTGGTAAAAGTCTTCTTTTTCTTCAAGCGATAAATATCAAAATCTCTATCAATGGTTGCAATGGTATCAATTTTAAATTTGTCAGCGATAAAGACCAAACACGCATCGGCAAAATCCATGGGTAAATCGGTGTACTTTAACATCATTTGAGCAATGTCCTGAAAATCGCGGCTGCTAATATTTTCGATTTTTATTGCCCCTGAGTAAATCCATTGAAGAAAATCAGCTTGTGCATGACCAGAAAAACCCAATAAATGCAGGGTTTCTGTGATGGATGCCAATGTTGTTAGCAGTTCGGCAGTATTGTTTTTAATAAATTCAACCGAGACTTTATGGTATTTATCAGAACCATCAAATAAAGCAATCATTGGTCCTGAATCTATTAGGACTTTATCCATGCTGTTTCTTTTCAAGAATATCTTTTAATAACGCTTTTCTGTCTTGTGCCAAATTACCTTTGCCACTGCTGTATTTGCCAAATTTGTCTTCGCCCGTTTCCCAAGGTGTGGGCTGTTGGTATTCAACAATATACTGTGCCAGACACTCGCGCACAAACTCAGATTTGGTTTTACCCGCCTGTTTCGCCAAGTAATCAATGTTTTTTTCCATGTTTTTATCTAGTCTAATATTTAACATAAAAACCTCAAAATTATATGTAAGACATATTGTAATACATGCAATCATGAATTTCAATTCTAATAATCGTTTTCTTAGCGCTCCTTACGATTCTTTATAGCAAGGCTGTGGAGAAAGCTAAAGTTATGCTATTATTCACCCATGAAAATCCTTCACACATCTGATTGGCATTTAGGGCAATATTTCCTTGGAAAATCGCGACAGAATGAGCATAAGCAATTTTTAGATTGGTTGCTTGTCTGTGCACAAGACAAGCAGGTGGATGCGATTATTGTCGCAGGTGATATTTTTGATACAGGCTCACCGCC
>JALSIL010000352.1 GCA_026990095.1 Lysobacterales bacterium | reverse complement strand
CCTTTCCGTTATCTGCAGTTATGGTATGAATATATGGTATCCAGTCTTCTAAGAGCTGGTTAATGGCATTTGTTACTTCGGCAGATTCCTTGGACGATACTTTTTTCATTTTTAGCATACCAGAGGCCCTGTCATTAATTGTCAATATCGCTTGATTGTGATTTTTGCCGATGATTAAGTCAACTTCTAAATCACCAAATCGTTCTCTCTTTTCTACGATTCCTGGGCGCTGATCTATACTTACTCTATTTTTAATAATCCCCCTACTATCCTTACTAGCACCTCTTTTACGGTTCTTTCGCCCTTGTCTTCTCAAATGGGTACAATGTGCCCGATGCTTTTTTATCCTCCCATATATGCTGATAAATCCGTTCTACAGATACACATGGCTTGTTTTCTTTTTTCAAAACACCAACCACTTGCTCTGGACTATAATCGTCCCGTAATAAAAGTTCGACACTCTCCTTGATAGTATCAGTAAAGCGGATATGCTTTCTTTTTTCCTTTTGACGGTTCGCATGCTTTTTGACGGCTAATTCATATCTATATTTCCCGCTTCTTGCATCACAATTGCGCTTTAATTCTCGGCAAATAACAGACTTGTCTTTTTCTATAGCCTGTCCAATTTTAACCTGACTAAACCCTTGGTCGTGCATACGCCAAATAGTGTATCTTTGCTCTGTAGTAATATGTGTCATTCACAACTTTATTTTTGGAGATTTAAAAAAGTGAATTTACATGTGCTACACTGAAAAAAAGAGAGGGTACCCTCTCTTTTTTTCAGTGTAGCACCATTCTTTCCTTAAATCTGAAAGTTACATTTACTACTTGAACTTAAGGATCCTTTGTTAATAGAATTTCTGATAAACCAAGTATTTCTGAACTCAGGGTTACCTTAAATTATAACTACAGATTTTGATGACAAGAAAACAACTACATGCTTTTTATTTAAAACTTTGTGTTTTAATTCTTTTAGTGGCAACTGCTCTTCAAGGCCATTCGCAAAGTAATTACCCTGCATTAGCTACTGTTAGAACTAATTTTCCTGTACCAATATATCTTAATGATTTTTACGAACCAGTTAATCAAAAATTAGTAGTCGGTATCGTTTTTAGAGACTTTAATGAGCCAAGTTGGAATGTCAGGTTAAAAATCACGATGACTTCTCCCTCATTAAAAATACAAACAAACGAAACGCTTGCCATAAGTGAGCCAATAAATGTTACTCCTGGTCAATTAATAGAAATAAGCGGTACCGAACTTTATAACTATTTACGCCCTGAAGTAGTGAGGGTCTCTGGACCACAGGCTCAAAATTTTAATGCATCGGGCAGGTTAGCCGAAGGGTTGTACAATATTTGTGTAGAAGTACTGGATTATGATTCTGGCGAACCAATTTCTTTGCCTGCTTGTACAAATGCATGGGTACAACTAAAAGAGCCACCATTAATAATTTCGCCTGCATGTGGCTCTTATGTTCGTCCTCTCAATCCTCAAAATATTATTTTTCAATGGAATCCAATAACATTTTCAACCGTTGCCAATGAGTTTCCTGAATATACATTAGAAATTTTTGAAATAACAGATTATTTTGACAACCCCAGAGTGGCTTTGTTGAATGGTCAGGCATTACAAATATTTGAATCTTTCCCTACCCAACAAACCATTTATAATTTTGATAATAGTGCCCCTATATTGGAAGTAGGCAAGCGTTATCTATATCGGGTTAAGGTTGCAGATGCAAATGGTAGAGACCTGTTTAAAAATAATGGTTTTAGCGATGTGTGCGACTTTTTTTATGGATACCCTACAGGAGGGACCAATAAATTAAAAGAGCCTTTGCAAGGCCAAACTTTTGGTTATAGAGACACCCCCAGTTTTAGTTGGGCAGTTACGGATCGTAAAATAACTGCTCAACCATTTGAATACCATCTAAAAATTGTGGAATTAGAAACAGGTCAAGATTCTGTGGTTGCTATGCTCAACAATGAAGCATGGCATAAACAAACCATGGCAACTACTTTTTCAACCTCAGACTACGCTGTTCAGTTAACCAAAAGACTTGATGCAACTCAAAAATATGCATGGCAAGTAAAAACATACTCTGATGACCAGTTAGTAGCAGAAAGTGAAATTCAGAACAACTGACCTCAAGGGATTTAAGATGAGACCATTTTAAAGAAAATCACGAGATTTGAGTCGGGAAAAATGGTTTTGGTTAGGTTCATTTCGTTGCAGAGTTTTTGTAAAACAAGGTC
>JALSIL010000351.1 GCA_026990095.1 Lysobacterales bacterium | reverse complement strand
TTGACTGGAGGGCATCTCAATCGTCAGTTGTCCCGATTCATCAAGAACTTTATGTAAAGCATTATTTAATCGGCGAATACGCCAAGCGAGCCAAAGAGAATACATCAAATAGGCAAGCACGAGTAATAAAACAACAAGTATCATTGCTAAAGAGGCTTTTAGAAGTGTTTGAATCATGCTTTGTTGACCTTCAGGCATCATGCTCTTAAGTTGATACGAGATGCCACCAAGATTTTTAGTTGCTATAACTCCAGCCATGCCATCAGACTCGCGGTAAAACCACGGTTGATTTGTTGCATTTTTTTTGCCAAATAACCAACTGTATAAAGGCGTTATAAGCCATTGTCTTGGTGAAGCTGAAGTGCTGTCTGGGAGTTTGTTTTTTTGGTAAATAATGCGTTTGTCTTGATCGCTTATTATAAAGTGATTGTTATGTGGCGTAATACTATCAATAAACAATTGCATTTTCTTTTGGTGTGAAACTATCGGCAGTAGTTTTAATGAGGTATTGTTTTGATCTTCTAAAGTGCCTGTGATTGTTTTTTGCATGCCATCGGTATTAGTCCAGATATTAATTGAGGCTATTCCAAGGTGGCTAATGTTTGAATGCTTAAGTGCCAGTTCTAAAATATAACCATTAGAATTTTCATGCCAGATTGCGGTAATAAAAGGGCTGTTTTGGGAGTTGTTTTTTGGAGTGATTGTTCCTTCAGCTTGACGATAAAACTTATATTGATGCATGCCGCTTTCATCAACAATGCCTAATAAAATATAATCATTTTTATCATAATTTGTTGGATTTATTTTTATTGAACGGTCATTGCTTTTTACCAAGAGAGCCAGTTGATTAGCATAACGAGCAATTTTAAATGATAATTCATCGCGATTATTTGAAAACACATAGGCTTTAATGTCATGCCATTCACTTTCATAGCCATTAAGTGTTAACTCGGTTAAATCCGCTAAAACCAGTCCAGAAAGATTAAGAGATTCATCATTAGCGACAATTTGAGAAACAGAAGCTTGCAGAGAGGTTAAGTTATTGTTTGTCGCATTTATTAAACCCTTACGAAATTCATTATCAACACTTTTTAGGGCATACCAACCAGTAATAGGGAAAATAAGACTCAATAACCCCAGGAGTAACAGTTGGTATTTTAATTTCATTTAGGTTTTCCAGCGATAGCCCATGCCATGAACGGTATCGATGCAGTTAAAACTACTGTCGACTAGCTGAAATTTTTTTCGAATGCGTTTGATATGCGAAGTGATAGTGGATTCATCGACGTAAACGTTGGCATCATTCATTAATTGGTCGCGTGTTTTGACATGCCCTTTATGGCGTGCTAAAGAAACAATCATCCAGAATTCAGTAACGGTTAAGTCAATTGCCTTGCTTTTCCATAAAATTTGTAAGTTATCAGTTAAAATTGTTAAATCGCCTTGCTTAATGGTATTTTCTTCAACAGAATGATTGCTTAAGTCTTGTCGCCTAAATAAAGCCGCTACGCGTGCTAATAAATGTGGAATAGAAATGTCTTTGCTTAAGTAATCATCCGCCCCAAGCCGCAAACCTGATACCATGTCAAACTCATTATCACGTGCGGTTAGGAATAACAGTGGTAAGGATTCTGATTGCGTGCGTAAAAATCGGCACAGTTCAAAACCACCATCAGGTTCATCGCCTAAACCAACATCAATAATGACTAAATCGGGTAAAGTATCGGCTAAAGCCTTTTTTGCTTGATGTAATTCGTTATAGCCTTGGGTAAGGTAGCCCTGTCTTTCGAGTGCTGCCTGATAGTTCGCCAAGATACTTGGTTCATCTTCAACAATAACAATGTGTTTTTTTGGCATCTTTTTGCTGCATTTAATAATGGGGGATTATCTCAGCATTGTTTGCTCCAAGTCAAGCACAGAGGAAGTTTGTGTGATTTGAAATACATAGTAACTAGCCCGCATATTTCATAGTAACGCTATATTTTTTGCGTATCATACTGATATTAAGTGGAAATATCGATATATTGAAAATGTACACTTTGTAACTACATTCGCTATGCAGTTTTTAGAAGAATTTGAGCGGCCATTTTGCTCGCTTCACCTGCACTAAATCGTATGGAATGATTTGAACAGCTTTAGCTGGCACGAAGTGTGGAAGGCTGGATGCCTGGAATATAACGTAAGAATAACTAGGTTTCTCGGTGAATCGAATAAACTGGCTCACTAAAATTATCCTAAAATCCTGCATTCCTATGAAATATAC
>JALSIL010000350.1 GCA_026990095.1 Lysobacterales bacterium | reverse complement strand
GGTAATATACACACATGGATAGCAAAAAACCATTTGTTAAATCCATTCCTTTTTGGATTGTGGTTTTAATACTCCTTTACTCTGCTCTCGGGTTTTTTGCTATTCCATATTTTGCTCAGAAATATTCACAAGAATTGGTTGCACATGAGTTTAATTCGTCAATAACAATCAAAAAAGTCTTTTTTAATCCTTTCACTTTTTCAAGCACAGTAACAGGCATCAAATTAACTGATAAGGATTCAACTTTATGGTTTAGTGCTGATAGAATTGGTCTGAACTTAAATTTATGGAGTTCTCTATTTAAAAACATCAGTGTCGAAGAACTCGTTATAATCAGTCCCTTTTATAAAGTTATTACTGAAAACAAAAACGGAGGGATTTCAATAAAATACCCAAAACGCCCCCTTCCTATTAACACTGAAGATTCTCAAGAAAAATTAATCATTGATATAACAAATATATCCGTGACAAAAGGAGCTATTGAATACAATGACCAATCGGGCAAAAAACAATTTAATTTGAACCTAAAAGAGCTCAATTTTAACCAACAATTGTTTACCACAAAAGATTTCGAGAGCCAATTTGACCTGACTTTTAAAACCGACAATAACGATGAATCTCACTTATCTGGTGCATTTAATTTTGCTCAATTAAAATTAAATGCAAATTGGCAACTTAAAAACTGGACAACTGCAACAGTCTTTACCTTTATTAGTGATGAAAACAATCTATTCCATGGGTTAACTAATCATTCTGGTTTGATTAATGGGCATGGTACAGTTGACTATAACCACGGTGACAATAACAAACAAGCTCAAATCACTATTGACCAACTCAACTTAAGTCACTTCAAAACAACACACGATAACCAACAGCGTCTTAATGTAAATAAAGTATCCCTATCGCAGGCAACAATTGATCTTACGAATGAAACAATCACACTAAATAAAATTGAAACTGATGGGGCATTAGTAGACCTAGCTTTCACAGAGGATAACTCTCTTGTTTGGTCGCAGATTCATGCTGAAACTAATCAAACTCAACGTATAGAGCCCTCCACTTCATGGTCTTTTAAACTAAAACAATTAATTAATTCCAACACTACTTTTGTGGTAAAAAAACACTTTAATGAAACGGACTTTAGCAATACCGTAAAACTTCGCACAATGACTATTGATAACCTTAGCTCAGATTCAAGCCAAGCAATAAAGGTTGAAGCGAACATTAATTTAGATGACTCAGGAGAGATTGAGGTTTATTCAACAATTATTTCAGAGCCATTAGCCATTAATTCAACAATTAAAGCAGAGGCTATTGACTTGAGTAAATTTAAAGCTTGGATTCCTTCGGAATTAAAGCTAGAGGTCAATCAAGGCTTTTTATCCATGCAACAAGAAGTCATAATTACGGAGGATTTAAAGGCTCATGGCTCTATCCAAATTGCTCAGTTAGAGTTATTAGATAACAACAAAATACCATTTATTGAGATTAAACAATTAGACTTGGAGCAATTTCAATTAGACTCTAAAAATAAAACCATCAAATTAAACAATATAAAACTGAACCAAGCCCATGGAACCTTACAAATTTCTGCTGATAAACAATTAAACTTTTCAGGACTTATTGACACAACAACATCAAATAATGCAAACGAAAAAGATGATTGGAAAATAGAAATTGAAAATATAGAATTTATGGATGCGAAAACCAGTTTCATAGACAAAAGCATAAAGCCACAATACCACACAGAATTAGCCAAGCTAAATGGCAACATAAAAGGGCTTTCCAGCTCAAACCTATCAAAAGCCAAGGTCAATTTATCAGGAGTTATAGACAGTTATGGAAAAGTTTCTATCAAAGGAAAAATCAATCCTCTTTCGGAAAATGCCTACACAGACCTTTCTATAAATATCAGCAATTTGGATTTGCAAAACTTCAACAGTTACAGTTCTCGTTACCTTGGTTTTCCGATAAACCGTGGTAAAGCGGATTTTAATTTAAAATACAAACTCAACCAAAGCATTCTAAAAGGCATTAATAATTTAACTTTTAAGCAACTTAAATTTGGCAATAAAACCAACAGTAAAGATGCCGTTAATTTACCTTTGAAGTTAGCCGTAACATTGCTAACAGACGGTAAAGGAATAATGAAAATTAATATGCCCGTAAGTGGTAATATTGATGATCCAGAATTTAGTTATGGCACTTTAATCTTTAAAGCATTTTTTAAACTAATTACAGGCATTGTCGCCTCTCCTTTTAAATTGTTAGGAAAACTAATC
>JALSIL010000349.1 GCA_026990095.1 Lysobacterales bacterium | reverse complement strand
GTGTGTATTATTTTTACCACAGGCAAGCAGTTTTTGTGAATGTAATATTCACAATGTGATAAAAATTGCAGCTTCGGAGGTGAAACTGCAATGACACTTATGTATTCCTTTTAGTCCGCCTGATTGCGTAAAAATGCAGGAATATCGAGGTAGTCTTCAGACAACATTTGGTCTTTCTCTGCTTTAATAACCGGGCTTTCATCAATGTTATTTATCTGTTGTGTTGCTGTGGCTGAACTGACCGCATGAGACGAAAGTTTTGTCCGATATGAAGGTGAGATTTCAACTCGTTCTTCGGTTGGTTTAACTAGCTGTACTTTTTTCTCTGCTTTTCCATTAATGCCTGTGGCTACCACTGTAACACGTAATTCGCCTTCCATTTCCATATCTATTGATGTACCGATGACCACTGTGGATGTATCTGAAGTGTATTCTTCAACCATTTCGCCGATTTCTTGAATTTCTCCTAAACTTAAATCCATTCCGCAGGTTACATTAACTAGTATGCCTTTAGCACCATGCATGTCTATGTCCTCAAGCAATGGGCTGTTTATGGCGAGTTCCGTTGCAACGGCAGCACGATCATCGCCTCGACCAATACCCGTTCCCATCATTGCCATACCCATTTCTGACATGACTGTTTTTACATCGGCAAAATCGACATTAACCATGCCAGGATTGGTAATTAAGTCAGATATACCTTGCACTGCACCATGCAAAACATCATTGGATGCTTTAAATGCGTTTAATAAGGTTACATCCCTATCAAAGTGTGTCAATAATTTGCCATTTGGTATGGTAATCAAAGAGTCAACACTCTCTTCTAATTCGGCAATGCCCTTGTCGGCAACCATCATTCTTCTTTTGCCCTCAAAAGGAAAAGGTTTAGTGACAACAGCAACAGTAAGAATGTTCATTTCTTTTGCAATTTGAGCAACCACTGGTGCAGCACCTGTGCCCGTGCCACCGCCCATACCCGCGGTAATGAATACCATATCGGTCCCATCTAGAACTTCTTTTATGCGCTCTCTGTCTTCTAAGGCGGCTTGACGCCCAACTTCTGGGTTGGCACCAGCTCCAAGACCTTTGGTGACATTTTGCCCTATTCTTATTATGTTTTTACATTTTGTTTTATCCAGTGCTTGCACATCAGTATTAGCACAAATAAATTCAACTCCTTGGATGTCAGCTTCAACCATTTGTTGAACAGTGTTTCCACCGCCGCCACCAAGACCGATTACTTTGATTACAGCACCGCTGCTGTCATTTTCCATTATTTCAAACATTTTATTACCTCCGAAAATGTTTAAGTGAGAACACACAATGTATTCTCTGTTAGTTTTTTGAATGCTCTTGCATTCTCATTTTTAGTTAAAATTACCTGTAAATACATGCCACGTATTTACTTTTTTAAAATTCAGAAAAAAACCATTTTCTAAATTTGCTCAACCAATTGCCTGATTCGTTGAGGTTATTTCCACTTTGTTCGTATTGGTTACCATAAAGAAGCAAGCCGACACCCGTTGAATGCACTGGGTTTTTAACCACTTCCTTTAACCCCGATATATTCTGTGGTGTACCAATTCTTACTGGCAGATGAAAGATTTCTTCTGCTAATTCGACGGTTCCTTCCATCTTGGATGCACCACCTGTTAAAACGATTCCTGCGGCTATTAATTCCGCATAACCGCTTCGTTGTAATTCGGCTTGAACCAATGTAAAGAGCTCTTCATAACGAGGTTCTACCACTTCTGCTAATGTTTGTCTTGCCAGTCTTCTGGGGGCTCTATCACCCACACTGGGAACTGAAATAGTTTCTTCAGCAGATGCCAGTTGGCGTAAAGCACAAGCGTATTTTAATTTTATTTCTTCTGCGTATTGGGTTGGTGTACGCATCGCCACAGCAATATCGTTGGTGACTTGGTCACCCGCAATAGGAATGGCGGATGCATGCCTTATGGCTCCATGAGTAAATACGGCGATGTCTGTGGTTCCTGCTCCAATATCCACAAGGCAAACACCTAATTCTTTTTCATCATCGGTAAGTACTGCTGCTGATGACGCTAATTGTTCTACAATTAATTGATCTATATTGAGCCCACAACGTGCCACACATTTTGAGATGTTCTGTGCTGCTGAATCCGAACCTGTTATTAAATGAACCCTGGCTTCTAATCGAACTCCGGACATGCCTATTGGGTGCCTGATACCATCTTGACCGTCAATAACATATTCTTGTGGTAAAACATGCAACACTCGTTGATCGGCAGGTATTGCAACAGCTTTTGCAGCATCCAAGACTTTGTCGACATCATTTGCAGTGACCTCTTTGTCTTTAATTGCCACTATTCCATGTGAATTAATGCTGCGAATATGCGAACCTGCAATGCCAGCATAAACTGATTTTATTTCACAGCCTGCCATGAGCTCTGCTTCTTCGATGGCACGACGTATGGATTGTACTGTTGATTCTATATCAACCACAACACCACGCTTTAACCCCCTAGACGGGGAGGATCCAATTCCGACGACTTCTAGTGATTCGTCTTTGTGTTGTTCTCCCACAATAGCAACTATCTTAGAGGTGCCAATATCTAATCCAACGACTAAAGAGTTGTCTGTTTTTTTAACCATTCGAGTTTCCGTATTCCTGTATTTTGGTGAATTCAAGTTTCGTTTTATCACTGTTATTTATTTTTTTATAGACCTTTTGCCATTTAACTGCATAGCCGTTGGTGTATCGTAAATCTATATAGCTTGGCAAAGTTTCATTAGTTTTGAGCAATGATTTCCAGGTTTCTGCCAGTCGAACTAATTTAGCGTCTTGGTAATCCGAGCCAATAATGAGGTTGATGCCATTGTTTAATACCAAGTTCCAGCTGCCTATGGTGCTTATTTCACAAGAGACAATGTCAAAGCCAATGTTTTTAATAATGTCATTAAAGCGCATGTACTTATTCCACACAATTTTCGAGTTTGCCGTTTTGCTATTAAAATGTGGCAATGAGGATAAGTCTTCTAAGCTATCCACCTCAAAAATATCACCGTTGCTGTTGAGCAGTTTTAGTTCATTCCACACAGCAACAGCTTTATGTTCTTTGAGTCTAATTCGCAACGTATCTGGCCATTTTTTGTTAACGCTAACTTCTTTAACCCAAGGGATTTGTAATAAGTTGTCGCGAATTTCATTGGCATTTAATTTAAAGAACGAACGTTGCTTATTAGCTGCAACAGTTATTCGTATTTGTTCCGAATTAACTCGTTTAAATTCTGCCTCAATAACGATATTGGATATTTCCCAATGCTCAGATTTAATCATTCCAGACATAAATGCAGCCATTAATAAAAAGGTAAATGAAATCATTAGCATAGATAATTTTGCTCCTTTAGTCATTTTGTACCTCTGTAAAAGCCGTTGATAAAATGTTAAGAACCAATTGATTAAAACTCCATCCAATGGCATTTGCAGCTTTTGGTACGAGGCTTGTTTGCGTCATTCCTGGAGTGGTGTTCGCCTCTAAGAACCAATGCTTACCTTGTTTGTCGACCATAAAGTCTATGCGAGCCCAGCCTTTTAAGTGCAGCGCCTTAAAGGCTTTAAGTGCATCCTGTTTTAATGCATCTTCTAGCTTGTTGTCGTAACCACTTGGGCAAAAATATTCTGTTTGTGTGCAGTTGTATTTTGCTTCATAATCATATAAATCAATATCTGGTTTTATACGAATGACGGGTAAGGCTCTTCCTTTTACGATAGCAACTGTGCATTCACTGCCTTGGATATAATCTTCGATAAGAATTGATTCCACTTGCTTTAAGGCTTTTTCTACACAAATCATTAAATCTTCTTCATTTTCGACATAATATAAACCAACACTCGAACCCTCTTGCGTTGGTTTAACTATCCAAGGACCCAGATTGTGGATTTGTATTTGTGCAATGTCAGTAATGACCTGTGAACTTGGTGTTCTTATACCATCGGCTTGTACTATAGTTTTAGCAACACTTTTGTCCCAACTCAAAACTGCACCTTTCAAGTCACAACCTGTATAGGCAATACCAACTGAAGACAAGAATCCTGCCAATTCACCATTTTCTCCAGCTTCCCCATGAAGAATATTGAAAACTGCATCAAATGATTTTAAATCACACTTTAGCAGTTCTTCAATGCCATCAAGCTTTATGACATTAATGGATTGTGCTGATAAGGCATTGGCAACGGCAAGTCCTGAACGTAACGAAACTTCTCTTTCTGCTGATTTACCACCCATAATGACAGCAACAGTTAATTTTGAAAGAGGTTTGCTAAACATGAGCTTCCCCCTTATCTTTCAAACCTTTATTTTTCTCTATTGTTTTACTGATGCTACCGATACTGCCAGCACCGACAAATAACACTAAATCATCGTGTTGGATAATGTCATTTAAATCGGCGATTAAATTATTAATATCAGCAATGTAAATCGGATCAATTTTTCCACGAGTTCGAATGCTGCGACTTAAATCTGCAGCACTAAACCCAGAAATGGCTTCTTCACCTGCCGCATAGACATCAGTGATGATAAGGGCATCGGCATGATTCAGGCTTTGTGTAAACTCATCAAATAAATCACGCGTGCGAGAATAACGATGCGGTTGAAAAACAACAACAAGTCGGTTATTCCATCCTCCGCGACAGGCATTTATAGCCGCAGTCAGTTCGGTTGGGTGGTGAGCATAATCATCGACTAAGGTGAAAGTGCCCGCTTTGCAATACAAATTGGGGATTAAATTAAATCGACGTCCAATACCAGCAAATTCCCTCAGACCTTGCTTAATTTGCTTGGATGTAACCCCTAATTCTAAACCAATAGCTATGGCTGCTAATGCATTTTGAACATTGTGTAAACCTGGTAAATTAATTTTGACATGGCGAACGATTACTTCATCATTTTTGTGTACGTCAAATGACATGTTCTGTTTGTGGTGTTCAATATTAGCGGCTCGAATCATTGCCCCATCATTTAAACCATAGGTGATTGTGGGTCTGACCAGCGATGCAGCCAGTTCAGCAACGTGCTCATCATCTACACAAAGAATCGCCACGCCATAAAAGGGCAGGTGATGTAAGAAATTTTCAAAGGCTTGTTTTAACTGTGAAAACTGACCGCCAAAAGTTTGCATGTGATCGGCATCAATATTGGTAACAACAGCTAAAATCGGCTGTAATAATTGAAATGAACCATCGCTTTCATCGGCTTCTGCCACCAAATATTCACTGGTACCCAGCCCTGCATTTGTTCCCGCTGAATTTAATAAACCACCAATAACAAAAGTTGGGTCAAGCTGACCTGCGGCTAGGACACTAGCAACCAACGAGGTTGTGGTGGTTTTTCCGTGCGTTCCAGCAACGGCTATGCCAATTTTAAAACGCATAAGCTCAGCAAGCATTTCTGCACGCGACAATATGGATTTTGACTTCTCTCGTGCAGCCATTAATTCGGGGTTGTTTTCTTTTATGGCAGAAGAAATGACCACTACTTTAGTGTTGATAATGTTTTCTGCTGAGTGACCGATAAAGACCTTAATTCCCATAGCACGTAGACGGGCAACGACTTCGCCATCTTGTATATCAGAGCCAGTTACTTCAAAACCTAAATTGTGTAGCACTTCGGCGATGCCGCTCATGCCACTGCCGCCAATTCCAATCATGTGAATGGCTTTCATGCGATTAACAAAACGGTTGTTTGGGGTTAAATGGCTCATGCAATCATCTCCAAACAAATTTTGGCTACTTTTAAAGCACTTAGTGGTTTGTGCAACGATTGAGAATTCTGTGCCATGGATTTACGCAACTCCTTGTCATTGACTAAGGTGTCTATATTTTTTCTTAACTTTTCTATTGGGTCTTTTTCTTGCCAAATATAGCCTGCCTTGTTGTCAACGATGTTTTGTGCATTGGAGGTTTGGTGGTCATCAACAGCATGCGGATAAGGCACAAATATAGCCGGTAAACCACAGGCATTAATTTCAGCAATGGTTAATGCTCCGGCTCTGGCAATGACAAAATCAGCCCAAGCATATATTTCAGGCATGTTGTCAATAAATTCCAATACCTCAATATTTTGATTGCCTTGGTAATAACTTATTGTCTTTTCGTAATTGTTTTTTCCGCATTGGTGTTTAACAGCAATTTTTGCTGATGACAACAAGGGATTGAGTAATTCAGGTATGCGTGTGTTTAAACTCATGGCACCTAAAGAACCACCGACGATAAAAATATTGATTGTTTTCGATTCTTTTTTTTCTGACTTACATTTTTCAATCTCTTGACGAACTGGATTTCCCACCCATTGCGAATTATAAAGCCCATTTAAGTTAAAACCAGTGAGTACTTTTTTAGCCCATTTAGCTAAGTAACGATTAGTCATGCCAAATTTACTGTTTTGTTCGTGCACAAGTAATGGAATTTTTTTAAATTTTGCAGCTAATCCACCTGGACCTGCTACATAGCCACCCATGCTGATAACCGCTTTGACGTTCTGATTTTTAAAATACTTTCCCGCTTTTCTCGTAGCACCCAATAATTTAAAAGGCATGCTTATAAGGCCTTTAAAGCCTTTTCCTCGTAAGCCCTTTATTGCTAATAATTTTATTGGAATGTTGTGCTCAGTGACAATGTGTTCTTCCATGCCACCAACAGCCCCAAGCCAAATCACCTTATGTCCCATTTGTATTAATTCCTTTGCCACAGCGATTCCTGGGAATATATGTCCGCCAGTGCCACCTGCCATAATAGCAATGGTTATGCTTTTATTGGTCATAACTCTTGCTCCTGGTATTTACGAATGGCTTTAATTTTGTGGATGCGGTTTTCATAACTCACTCGCATGACGATGGCAAGACTTAGCAGATTCATTAAAATAGCGGAACCACCAGATGAAATAAAGGGTAGGGTTAAACCTTTTGTCGGCAACAAGCCCAAATTAACACCCATGCTTAAAAATGCTTGTAATGCTATCCATACGGCAATGCCTGAACAGGCAAATGAAGCAAATTCTTTGCCGTTGTTAAAAGCTTCTTTTGAAATAGCAAAAATTCGCATAATAAAAATCAGATACATGGCGATTAGAAACAAAACACCGATAAAGCCCATTTCTTCTGCATAGACAGAAAATATAAAGTCAGTGTGAGCTTCGGGTAGGTAAAATAGTTTTTGTACGCTACCACCAATGCCATTGCCTGAAAATTTGCCGCTGCCAATAGCAATAAGTGCTTGGACGAGTTGAAATCCACCATCAAAGGGGTCAGCCCAAGGGTTTTGAAAACTAATTAAGCGTTGCACGCGATAAGGTTCTGCGATGGCAATAAGTGCCATTGAAGAGGTTGAAATTACACCGAGAATAGTTAAGTCTCTGTATCGAGCCCCTGCGATATAAACCATAAATAAGGTGATGACCAATAGTAATACAGCCGAGCCAAAATCAGGTTGCAAAAGTAATAAAGCTGCTAACATAACTGCAATTAATAAGGGCTTTATCACGCCAAAAAATTTATTCTGAACGCCTTGTTTATGGCGGACAATATAGCCTGCCAGATACACAATCATAGCAAGCTTCACGGCTTCAACCACTTGGAATCGGGTAAAACCAAAATTAATCCAGCGTTGTGCACCATTGATTTTGACGCCAATTCCTGGTACTAATACTAAAATTAATAAAATAATGGCAAAGACAATTAAAACGCGACTTAATTTTTGCATCCAGTCCATTTTCATGGCAAGTATTACGGTACTCAACACCATGCCAATGAATATAAACACAACATGACGTTTGAGGTAATAAAAGGCATCGTGGTTGTATTTTTCAGCAATGGCAAAGGAAGAAGAAGCCACCATGATGATGCCGATAGCAATCAAGCAACTGGCAGAAACCATCAGCCAAAAGTCAACACCAACTATAAAATAGCTGTTTGAAGTTGTTTTGCTTGCTTGTTTGGAAGTTAATTTCATTTTATCTAATTTTCAATGTAGCCAAACCAATTAGTACCGATATCAAAGCCATAATCCAAAACCTTACGACCACTTTGGGTTCTGGCCAACCTTTGAGTTCAAAATGGTGGTGTATGGGTGCCATTTTAAAGATTCTTTTGCCACGAAGCTTAAACGAACCCACTTGCAAAATAACCGAAACTGTTTCCATTACAAAAACACCGCTCATGATGAAAAACACCAGTTCTTGTCGTGTAATAATGGCAACTATTCCTAAAGCCCCACCTAATGATAGGGCACCAACATCGCCCATAAACATTTCCGCAGGGTAGGTGTTAAACCACAAGAAGCCCAGTCCAGCACCCACAATAGCGGCACAAAATATTGCTAATTCTCCTGCCTCAGCAATATGCGGAATAAATAAATAGTGTGAAAAAACCGTGTGTCCTGTTAAATAAGCAATAATGCCCAAGGCAGAGGCGACTAATATTACTGGCATAATAACCAAGCCATCCAAACCATCGGTTAAATTGACCGCATTGGATGAACCGACCATAACAAAATAACCTAAAGGTATAACTAACCACCCTAAAGACCAATTCAAGTCCTTAACAAAAGGAATAACCATTTGTGTTGTTAAACTGTCATCACCGAAATAGTACAGGTATAAAACAGCACTGCCACCAAATAAAGATTGCAATAAATATTTCCATTTCGCCGATAAACCAGCGGAGTCCTTGAGGATTAATTTACGGTAATCATCCAACCATCCCACCAAACCAAAGCCAAAGAGAACATACATGCAAACCCATACATAGTTGACACTGAGGTCAGACCATAAAAATGTTGCTAGCAATATGGCGAAAATAATTAAAGCCCCGCCCATGGTTGGTGTGCCTTGCTTGGATAAATGGGATTCAGGGCCGAGAGAACGCACATTTTGACCGATTTGTTTTTTTTGTAATTTTCTGATGAACCAAGGACCAAGTATCAAAGAGAAAACCAAGGCGGTGAGTGCAGCCATAATGGCTCTAAAGCTTTGATAAGAAAAGAGATTTAGCCAGCTATAGCTATCCTGAAATTGTTGGGCTAACCATAATATCATGCAGTTTTCTCCGAATTGGTGAGAGTTTCTATGAGGGTTTCTAGCTTCATGCTCCGTGAGCCTTTGACTAAAATAGTGCCCAAAGAAATCCAATTCTTATGCATGAAATCCGACAGCAACTTAATGGAGTCAAAATGTTCACTCTGACTGCCGTAAGCAGAAGCAGCGTAGTTGGAATCAATGCCAATAGTGAATAAGTGAGAAATGTTTTTTTGTTTTGCATAACGGCCAATTTCACGGTGCAAATTTTCTGACTCCTTGCCCAATTCTGCCATGTCGCCTAAAACCAGCGTTGTGGGGGAGTCGTAACTGGCTAATACATCTATAGCGGCTTTTACCGATTGGGGGTTGGCGTTGTAACAATCATTAATTAAGGTGTTTCCATTATATTCACCAAGATTTTCTAAGCGCCCCTTCGCTGGTAAAAAGTCTTCTAACCCTGTGAGTATATCGGTCGCTTTTATTTTACATGATTGCGCAATGGCGCTGGCACAAGCGGCATTAATCTGATTGTGTTTTCCTGCAATGGGCAGATTAATTTCTTGAATTGTGTCAATAGATACATCTGCGAGTGCAGATTCACCAAAACTTATGACCTTACTGATTGTATTTTTGTTCCAAATGGCAAAATGCTCATCGTCAATAGGCAATACGGCATAATCTTCTTTTCCTAAGGTCGATAGGATTTGCCCTTTTTCACTAACAATGTTTTCAAAGGAACCAAAACGACCAATGTGAGCAGGTGATACATTGGTTATTACTGCGGTATGAATATCTACCAGTGAAACCAAGCATGAAATGTCGCCTAGCTTTGCTGCACCCATTTCAACAATAGCGTATTTATCCTTTGCATTGATTTGGCATAAGGTTAAAGGCACACCAATTTCATTGTTGAGATTTCCCTTTGTGGCAGAACATTGGTTTGACACAGATAAGATGGAGTGAATCATGTTCTTAACCGTAGTTTTACCATTAGAGCCTGTGATGGCAATAATTTTTGTTTGGCATTGCTTTGCCCAATTTTTGGCTAAAATTGATAGGGCTTTTAAGCTGTCCTCGACAATCAATTGTGGGCTATTAATGTCCTGAGAACTACTGACTGCTACGGCAACAGCACCATTGTCAATGGCTTGTTGGCAATAGTCTTCGCCGTTGAAGTTTTCACCTTTTAAAGCGATAAATAATTTCCCAGTGCAGTCGCTACGAGAGTCAATACTAACTCCTCTGAATTGAATGGGTTTTCCAATTAAAGTGCCTCCAGTTATGGTTGTTGCTTGATGAAGGTTCATGCAAATCATGCGCATTCCTCCATTTTTTGCTGCAACAACCCTTGGGCAACCGCCGCATCATCAAATTCTATGCATTGACCATTGATTAATTGGTAGGGCTCGTGCCCTTTTCCTGCGATGAGAATTAGGTCTTCAGGATGTGCGTGAGTAATGGCATAGGCAATAGCTGCTTTTCGGTCGTGAATAACACTCGGTTTAGTGTTCATTCCCATTAGTATGTCTTGAGCAATTGCAGTGTTGTCTTCATAACGTGGGTTATCATCTGTAATAATCACTTTGTCGGCCAGTGTTTCGGCAATATGTCCCATCTGGGGTCGCTTGCCTTTATCGCGATTGCCTCCACAACCAAAAACACACCAAATTCGGCGTGCGTTATGACGCTTGAGTGCCAATAAAACCTGCTTTAATGCATCGGGAGTGTGTGCATAGTCCACAATAACTAAAGGTGAGTTTTTATGGACTTGGACGCAGTTCATTCTTCCTGGAACGGGTTGAAGTTTTGAAATTAATGGAATAATTTTTTCCATCAAAAACCCCTGTTGCAACAAGGTACCGATAACAAGCAATAGATTTTCAACATTAAAGTGACCCAATAGCTCAGTTGAAACGGGATAGCTAGCATTTTGCCAATGCAAAGTAAAATGAATGCCTTTGGGTGTCAGTTGAATGCCATCGGCCCTTAAATCAGCATCGCCATCTCTAATGCTGTAACTAAACGGGTTGTTTGTTAAATCTTTTAGCCATTTACTGCCGTATTCGTCATCGCTATTGATGATAGAAAAGTGACTTTTGTGCTGTGTAAATAGTTTTTTCTTGGTATTTGCATAATCTTCCATTGTGCGGTGAAAATCCAAATGATCTCGACTGATGTTGGTAAAGCAGCTGCCGACAAGTTGGCATGCATTGAGTCGCCCTAAATCCAAGCCATGCGAAGAGGCTTCCAAACTTACATGGGTGATGCCTTGCTTAACAAATTCAGCCAACATTTTTTGTAAAGAAAGTGCATTGGGTGTTGTGTTTGGTTGTTCTTGCATTTTATCCAGCGTACCAAAGCCTAGAGTGCCAATATAAGCGCCTTTTATGCCAAGTTCTTTCCAGGCTTGCAACATCAACCAAGCACTGGATGTTTTGCCATTGGTGCCTGTTATGGCAACAATTTTTAGCTTGCTTGAAGGTTGATTGTAAAATTGTGAAGCGGCCTCACCTAATTTATCAGCTAAATTTTCAATTTCAATTACCGTAATGGACAAAGCTTGTTGACGAGCTTTGGGTTTGGCTTTGTTGTTGTCAACAGATTCTGCCAAAATAGCAGACGCACCCGCTCTTTGTGCTTGATAGGCAAAGTCAATGCCATGATTTTCAGTGCCGTTTAATGCAATAAAAATTTGCCCAGGCTTTATTTTTCGGCTGTCTAAACATAATCCAGTTACTTCGATACCCAAGTCATGAGACTCTATGCCAAACCATGTTAGTACTGTGCTTAAATCTTTACTCATGATTCACCACTAACTGGTTTTGATTTAGGGCATCAGTTTGGATTTTTGATGGCGATATATTCAGCAACCTTAGGCTATTTTCCATAATGTTTTTAAACACGGGTGCGGCCACATCTCCGCCACCATATTTTTCTCCTTTAGGATCGGTAATGCTCACTGCAATCACTAACCTGGGGTTTTCGGCAGGTGCAAAGCCAACAAAACTGGCAATGTAGTTGTCCGTGTAACCTCCTTTGGCAGCAATTCGGGCCGTGCCCGTTTTTCCTGCAATGGTATAATTTTCAATCATGGCTTTGTGACCCGTGTTATATTCACTGACAACTGTGGTTAGCATTTTGGTTATCAATTGTGCTATTTTTGGGTCAATAATGGCTTTGTCATCATTAACAACGTCTTTAATGTAAGTGGGTGCCCGCAAACGACCTTGATTGGCGATAGCGGCATAAGCAGTTGCCAATTGTAAAGTTGTCACTGAAAATCCATAGCCATAAGCTATTGTTGCTTGTTTAGAATGACTCCATCTCTTGTAATCTGGTAAATTGCCGCTTGATTCCCCAATAATTTCACTGTGAGTGTTGGACCCAAATCCGAACAAATGAAGTGTGTCCCACATGATATTTTTAGTTAAGCTTAATGAAATTTTTGCCGCACCAACATTGCTGGATTTGTTTAACAAGGTTTCCAAGTTGATTTTGCCCAAGTCACGGTGATCGCGAATTTTGAAGCCGTCGACCTCAAAAACACCAGGACTGGTATCGATAATGCTATTTTCATCGTATTGCCCACTGAGCAATCCAGCAATAACGGTAAAGGGTTTGATAACTGAGCCAGGCTCATAAATGTCTTGTAAAGCCCGATTGCGCATACCAATTAATGATTTTTTTGAAATTTTGTTTGGGTTATAAGAGGGTTGAGAAACCATGGCTAAGACTTGACCAGTTGGTATGTCTATAATAACAGCGGCACCTTTTGCTGCCTTATGTTGGTATACGGCAGTTTTTAATTCTTTATAGGCAATGTATTGTAATCTTCTATCAATGCTCAAGTGCACATCACTTCCGGGTTGTGCGGGAATGACCTCTTTGATGTCTTTAATAATGTGCCCAAACCGATCTTGCATGACTTTCTTACGACCTGATGTGCCAGCCAAGTGTTTGTCATAGGTGCTTTCAATGCCTTCTTTGCCAATGTCGTTAGCATCGGTAAAGCCAATAAGCTGAGAAATAATTTCGCCCGCAGGATAGAATCGTTTATATTCTTTTCTAAATTCTACACCTGGAATGTTTAAACCTTTTAAATCTTCAGCATCTTGTGGTGGAATCCTTCTTTTGATGTAAATGAATTTTTTATTTTGTTTGTCGATTATTAAGTTTTTTAGTTTTTCTGAGTCAAGATTAAGTGACTCAGCGAGTTGTAAAACTCTGGGCATTTGATCAATTAACTTGTCAGGTTGTATGCCAATAGAGAGCATTGGGGTGCTGATTGCCAATGGCTCGCCGTTACGATCAAAGATAGTGCCACGCGGAACAAGTAAGTCAATTTCTTTGATTTGGCGCATATTGCCTTGTTTGGCGTAAAACTCTTTGCCTTTAATTTGAATAGCAAAAGCCCTTACCGCAATAATAACAAAGCAGAGCAATAAAAAAGCACCAACAATAGACATGCGCATATTTATATTCACGTTTTTACTCTTTTTAGATTTAATGACTTTCTTTTTTATCATCTTTTTATGCTTAAAATCTGCTCTTTTTCTGGCAATTTCATGCCCAATTGTTTTTTGGCTTGGGCAACGATTGCACTGTTATTGACGTAAGTGGATTGCTCTATTTGTAATCGACCCCAATCCGCATTTAAATCACTTTCTTCATTGAGCAACTCTTGCAGTGCAACAAATTGATTCCTGCTTTTATGTTGTAAGTAAATATAATTAACCGTGACAACCAAAGTTAAAGTCAACAAAGTTAGGGTTATTAGGAGTTGCTTGGATTTCATAATTTCTCTGCAACTCGCATAATGGCACTGCGTGCTCTTGGGTTAAGTTCTAATTCAGTTTGTGAAGCTTTAATCGCTTTGCCAATGAGCTTAATCTGTGCTTCACTTGTTTGTTCTATTGGCATGCGCTTATCAAATTTGCCAGTACTGGCTTGTTTTTTGAAAAAACGTTTTACTATTCTGTCTTCTAATGAGTGGAAACTGATAATGACTAGCCTGCCGCCTTTATTTAAGCTTTTTAATGCGATGGGTAAGACATTGTTAATTTGTTCTAGCTCTCTATTAATATGTATTCTTATTGCTTGAAAAGAACGCGTAGCAGGGTGTTTTTTGCTGTATTTGTTAATCTTTGCAATAATGCTAACCAGTTCCGATGTTTTTTCTAAAGGTTTGACTTCTTCTCTATAGATAACAATTTCTTTGGCAATTTTAGTTGCATTTTTTTCTTCGCCGTAACGCCATAAGACTTTAGAAATTTCTTTCCAGTCGGCTTGATTTAACCATTGGGCTGCCGTTTGTCCACTGCTAGAATCCATTCTCATGTCTAGTGGGCCATCGTCATTAAAGCTAAAGCCTCTTTCTCTTTGATCCAGTTGAGGAGATGAAACACCAAAGTCAAACAGTATTCCATCAACTTTGTTATTAAAATTTTTACCTATCATTTTATCTAAATCATCAAAAGGCCCATGTTCAACCAATATATTGGAGTTTTCATTGGCTAAAATATTTGCCACCTGTATGGCTTGCGGGTCTAAATCTATAACCAACAATTTAGCCTTGTTTGATAAGTCGTTTAATATTTTTTTGCTGTGACCTCCACGTCCAAAAGTGGCGTCCACATAAAGGCCGTCTTTTTTAATCTTTAATGCAGCAACAGCTTCATCCAAGAGAACGCTTTGGTGTAATGCACTCACTGTTAGAGCACCAACTGTTTTACAGCATCAGAAACATTCTCGCCAATTTCAGGAATTTGATGCCTGTCTGTTATTAATGCCTGCTCATCCCAGATTTCAAATTTATCGCCAAGCCCGACCATCACCACTTTTTTTTCTAAACCAGTAACTTCTCTTAATGTTTTTGGCAAAAGCAATCGTGAGCCTTTGTCTGGCTCGATATGGTATGCACTGCCGACCAATCTTCTTTGTAAGGCACGATGAGCAGGATCCCATGTGCTTAATTTCATTACTTCGTCGCGAACTTTTTCCCATTGTTCTTGCGAATACAGCCAAAGCGAGTTATTCTCATAGGCGTTATAAGTGAGGACAAATGTGTTTTTCCAGGCAACAGCAAGCGCTTCTCGGTATTTAACCGGAATTGCCAAACGCCCTTTAGCGTCTAAATTGATTGCTGTTTCACCATAAAACATAAGATTTGTCCCAAAATACCACTTATTACCACTAAATTGCACT
>JALSIL010000348.1 GCA_026990095.1 Lysobacterales bacterium | reverse complement strand
ACGGTATAAGGTTTGTCTTCGAGTGAAAATGTTGAATTCCTTTAACATAAATCAATTCAATTACAACTCAATTGTTTTAAAATGCAGTTTTCACATGACACTTTTAATCATGAAATCAGTATTTTTTTCAATTGGCTTTCGACCTTTTTTTTTATTGGCAACACTTTGTTCAGCTTTGTTAATGGCTTTGTGGGTTTTTTATTATGCGATGGCTGCACCGCTAAAATCATTTGACTATTATTCGTCCATCACATGGCATGCCCATGAAATGATTTTTGGTTATGGCATGGCGGTTGTGGCAGGGTTTTTGTTAACGGCTATTCGTAATTGGACGCGTATTCAAACGGTTAGTGGAACAGGTTTAATGCTGCTTGTTGTTGCGTGGATATTAGGGCGTATTGCACCCTTTGTGTTGAATCAAGAGTGGTTGATAGCTTTAGTTGATATGTTGTTTTTGCCTGCTTTAGCTGTATTTGTGGCGATTCCTTTGGTTAAAGCAGGCAATAAACGTAATTATTTTATGGTGGGCATGATTGTGTTGATGGCATTATTAAACCTTTTGTTGCACTTGGATAAAATTGGTGTTGTACAAAATACAGCAATACCCGCTTACAAAACGGCCTTTTACATTATTATTGCCTTAATTATTGTTATGGCTGGTCGTGTGTTTCCTATGTTTTCACAAAATGGTGTGCCAGTGCGTTATCAAGTGGTTAAATATCCCTTGATTGAAAAGCTGGTTATGCCAAGTTATTTTGTATTTATCCTGAGCTTATTGTTTATTGGCTTGCCAATATTAACGGCTATCACCGCAATTCTGGCTGCGGTTATTCATGCCATTCGTTTAAAAGGGTGGTACAACCGCCAAATCTGGCAGGTGCCTTTGGTTTGGGTTTTGCATGTGGGTTATTTGTTTTTGATTGTTGGCTTCGTCATGACTGCAATAAGTCAATACCAACCATCCTTGTACTTTTTAGCTCTACATGCGTTTAGTATTGGCACGCTTGGTATTGTGACCATTGGTATGATGGCACGAGTGAGTATCGGTCATACTGGGCGAGATTTATGCTTTCCTCCCAAGTTACTCAAACCTGTGTTTATGCTTATGGTGTTAGCGGTTATTGTTCGTGTGTTTGTTCCTCTTGTTGTTCCATCGGTTTATCAATGGACAATTGTTGTGTCAGGCTCTTTGTGGGTGGTAGCCTTTGCTTTGTTTGTTTTGAGTAATGCGAAGATATTGGTGAGCCCGCGGGTGGATGGTTAGTTCCAGATAGATTATGGTGCGTAGTGCAATAACACACAATACGAAATACAAAAATTCAAAGGACAGACTTCCATAAATTTATGAAGGCGATATTCCTTTTGGTCTGGGTGATTATTGTGCTTTGGTTGATGCTACAGGCAGAGCCATTATTGCCAATAAGCGTGGTTTTATACCCGATGATTTACCTCCTATTTTAAACCGATTAAATCTTAATTCAGATACTTGGTTGGATGAGCTCAATCAATTCAAAACTAAGGGTCACACAGCCGTTGGAACGGTACAACAATTGAAAGATTTCTGCAAGTCAGTGAGTAAGAAATGGCGCAATGGAATACAGTTAAATCCAGCCTTAGAATAGCTTAATTTTCACAAGTTTTTCAAATACACTTTTTGAGTGTGATGGGTTATTGCATTTCAAATAAGCCAAAATCAGTATTTTTCTAACAAGTCATTCAAATAAACCAAGTTTCTTATTAATCTTTAAAAATACCCTGTGAAAAACCAGCAAAAAAATGATTTTGACTAAGATTGGTTTTCTTCATCAAAATACTAGGACACCCATTGTAAAACAAAATACTAGGACACCCATTGTAAAACAAAATACTAGGACACCCATTGTAAAATAATCGTGAAATGCGTATAATGGGTCTTATGTTAATAGGAAGAATAAGATTTAGGAGTAATTTATGACAGTACCAAGACGAAGTTTGATTTCACTAGAAGATACACCTTACTATCACTGCTACGTGCGCTGTGTTCGGCGTGCTTTTTTGTTTGGGGATGATAAATACACAGGGGTTAATTATGACCATCGCCGCGAATGGATTCGCGAGAAAATTTTATCCCAAACCGATGTCTTTGCTATTGACTGCTGTGCGTATGCGGTGATGTCGAACCATTACCACGTGGTGCTTTTTGTGGATGAACAACAAGCCAAGAACTGGGATAGGCGTGAGGTTCTTAGGCGTTGGAAACAGCTGTATAATTTATCTTACCTAACTGAAAAATACTATAATAAAGAAG
>JALSIL010000347.1 GCA_026990095.1 Lysobacterales bacterium | reverse complement strand
CGTAACAATGGAATCACATCCAAATTGATTCATTAAAGTAACAGAAGTTGTGCCTACCAAATCGGGATCACAGGTAGTCGCTGTCAAATTGGTCTGATCGGTTGGGGCTAAAGTCGTAACCGTCGTAACAATAGAATCACATCCAAATTGATTCATTAAAGTAACAGAAGTTGTGCCTACCAAATCGGGATCACAGGTAGTCGCTGTCAAATTGGTCTGATCAGTTGGATTTAAAGTGGTCACCGTCGTAACAATAGAATCACAACCAAATTGATTCATTAAAGTAACAGAAGTTGTGCCTACCAAATCGGGATCACAAGTAGTCGCTGTCAAATTGGTTTGATCAGATGAGGTGATAGTAATATTAATTTGATCAGAATATGTACAGCCATAAACGTCAGTAAAATCATAAGAAACACTAAAAGTACCTGCCCCAAGAGAACTTGGATTAATTTGACCAGAACTGCTGGCAGCCCCTCCCCAAACTCCTCCAGGATGAGAGGCGGACAAAGTAAAGGCAGAGTCATTTTGGCATAAAGGATTTACAGCCGTAATAGCAACCACTGGTGTTTGATAAAATAGAAACCAAGAAGAAGTTTCTGCAGAATCTTCTATCCATGAAAGCCCACTCCTAATTGATTTTATCCATTGAATCTCATAACCATTTGCATTATAAGAATACTCCCATTTACTATCAGGAGAGCCTACGCCCTGATAATTACGAACAGTTAAACAGCCGTCTGCATTATAGGTGTAATCATAAAAACCATCAGGTATCCAGCTATTTCCTACCCATTTATAAATAGTGTTATCTATTCTCAAACCATTAGCAGCAACGGTATAATCATATCTAGTATTCCTAACCCATAAAACTCCGCTTCGAAATTCTAATAAACGTTGAATAAGGTTATTGTTCCCATCATAATAATAAGTATATCTTCTAGATAATTCCCATTGATTTGAAACCGTATTCCAGTCTGATCGCGTACTTTCTATTCTATTATTATCAATATCAAAGGTATTATCGTATTTGTATTTATTCACCCAGTCAAATCCATCCCAATCCTGACGAATACGAGTTGATAAGTTGTTATCTGCGTTATAGGTATAGGAATACTGTTGGTCATTAACCCAGGCCGTTCCATTCCAGTTGTAATTAATCCGATAAGTTAATAA
Source organism: Lysobacterales bacterium (assembly GCA_026990095.1). GTDB lineage: Bacteria > Pseudomonadota > Gammaproteobacteria > Xanthomonadales > Marinicellaceae > NORP309. The sequence continues at coordinate 1,116 of JALSIL010000347.1, read as the reverse complement.
ACCATTTGAATTATAGCTATAATTATCCTTTGATCTTTGATCCGTTGCTCCTCCTGTTATAGTGTAAGAAATTGTTTCACCTAAAAGGTATACATCAGAACAGGGTTGGGGTGCCAACACAGTAGCTACATTCTGCAAAGACCGAAAATAGGCCTGTTCTTCTATCCAGTCATAGTTTTCGTCCTCGCTCATAATGCTGGCAAAGAGTGGTAAAAAAGAACAAAGACCTAAGAAAAGATATGTGACAAATATTTTTTTAAAAAGCATTATGATTTTTTTAATATAATAAGATTACTAATTTTGATAGAGGGATAACCCCATGAACGGCAAAGCAGTATTACCGTTTTTTGGGTAGATTGTTCTTGAAGCCAGTTAAGAATATTATTTCGACTATTTCGCTCTAAATTCCTCAAAGGTTCATCAATAACAATAATTGGTTTTTTGGATAGTTCAGCTCTTACGTATTGAAGCATTTTCCTTTGTGAAGAAGAAAGGTTACGGCCTCCCTCCAGTACTTTATCGGATAGTTTCAATTGAAACTGCGGTGGCGAGTTGTTTTGGAAATCATCTAAAGCGATTTGTGCCAACGCTTTTTTCTTGTTTTTTCTGCTATATGAAATAGCTTCAAAAACAGTTTTTCCCAGTAGTGGAAATTCATCGGAAATAAAGGTCATTTTTTTTCTAATTGACTTTAGATCGGTATCAAATATATTTTGGCCATCGTATTTAATTTTCCCCCTGGTGGGTAGATACAGGCCTGAAAATAATTTAACTAAAGTAGATTTTCCTTCGCCATTACCAAGTTTTATTTGATTTATGCTATGAGGCTGAATAGTAAAATTCAAATCCTTAAAAAGGGAGGCTGAATTAGGGTAAGAAAAAAAAACTTTTCTAAATTGAATTTTTCCTTCTTTAAAATCATAGGGAACAAGCTTAGGGTTAACTTTATAAGAAGGAAGTTCAAAAACTTTACTTAATTTGGATAAAGAAATTCTCCCCAGTTCCCAAACAGTCTTCACCCTTAAGACCCTTCTGAAAATAGGTAAAATAGTGATGAATAAGAAAATAAATCCCAAGGTGTTTCCTGTGTGAAGAGCCGAGTTGCCAACTTGTTTT
>JALSIL010000346.1 GCA_026990095.1 Lysobacterales bacterium | reverse complement strand
TTTGGCTTTGGTCACTCTAGGATTTTAATCCTATTTTAATGAAGTAGGCCAGTAGCTCAATTGGCAGAGTGGCGGTCTCCAAAACCGTAGGTTGTGGGTTCGATTCCCTCCTGGCCTGCCATTAAGGTTCTAGATTAATAGTAAAAATAAGGTGTAATAACAATGAGTCAAACAGAAGTAACAAGTTCAATTGGTGAAAAATTACGTTGGTGGCTGGCAATTGCTGCAGTTATTGCTGGTGTTGTAGGCAACTTGTATTTTGAAGACGAGTTAGCAACCATTTTACGTGTTCTTATTTTGTTTGGCGGTATAGCACTTGGTGCAATTATTGCGGCGACCACAAAAAAAGGCCGTAACTTTTTCACCTTTGTTAAAAGTGCGAATATAGAAAGACAAAAAATTGTCTGGCCAACACGTAACGAAACTTTGCAAACAACTTTGGTTGTTATTGTTGTCGTTATAATTATCGGCTTGTTTTTATCATTGGTTGATTTCATTTTTAGCTGGTCAGTCAGCTCTCTCTTTGGGTAACGGAGTTTACTATGTCTAAACAATGGTACGTAGTTCATGCTTACTCAAATTTTGAGCATAAAGTTGTAAGGTCTTTGCAAGAAAGAATAGAAAGACTTGGTATGCAAGAATATTTTGGTGAGATTCTTGTGCCTACAGAAACTGTTATAGAAATGCGCAAAGGACAAAAAAGGCAAAGTGAAAGGAAGTTTTTTCCTGGTTATGTTTTGGTTGAAATGGAAATGAATGATGCCTCATGGCATTTGGTTAAGGAGACGAATAAAGTTCTTGGTTTCATTGGAGGAACAAAAGAAAAGCCTGCTGCTATTACTAAAAAAGAAGCAGAGGCAATATTGCAACGCGTGCATGATGGAGAAAATGCACCTAAACCGAAAATCTTATTTGATATTGGTGAAGTTGTTCGGGTGATTGATGGTCCGTTTAATGATTTCAATGGTGAAGTTGAAGATGTCAATTACGAAAAAAGTAAAATTAGAGTCGCAGTTTCAATTTTTGGTCGTTCAACTCCTGTGGAGTTAGGATTTGCCCAAGTTGAAAAAATAAGATAGTTTATCAAATGATGGGGAGCTTATTGAAAATAAGCGTTTGAACCCGGAGAAAATATAATGGCTAAAAAAGTCGAAGCTTATATTAAGCTACAAGTGCCTGCAGGTCAGGCAAATCCGAGTCCTCCAGTTGGTCCTGCATTGGGTCAGCATGGTGTGAATATCATGGAGTTTTGTAAAGCATTTAATGCCAAAACCCAGTCAACAGAACAAGGTCTTCCTACGCCTGTTGTCATCACTGTATACAATGATAGAAGTTTTTCATTCATTATCAAAACCCCTCCTGCTGCTATTTTAATTAAAAAAGCATTGGGTCTAAAAAGTGGTAGTGGTCGTCCAAATACTGAAAAAGTTGGAACAATTACTCGTGCTCAAATGGAAGAAATAGCAAAAACAAAAGAACCTGACTTAACTGCTGGTTCAATGGATGCAGCGGTCAAAACAATTGCTGGTACTGCACGCAGTATGGGCGTTAATACTGAGGGAGTTAAATAATGGCTAAAATTGGCAAACGTTTAAAAGCAATTAGAGAAAAAATTAATTCTCAAGAAGCTTATGGAATTGATGAAGCTATCAAGATTTTAAGTGATAGCTCTAAAGTTAAGTTTGATGAGTCTGTTGATGTTGCCATTAAACTGGGTGTTGATGCAACTAAATCTGATCAAGTTGTACGTGGTGCAACCATCATGCCCGCAGGAACAGGAAAAAATATCCGCGTTGCTGTATTTACACAAGGACCTAAGGCAGATGCAGCTAAAGAAGCTGGTGCTGACTTTGTTGGCATGGATGATTTGGCTGATGAGGTTAAAGGTGGAATGATGGATTTTGATGTGGTTATCGCCTCTCCAGATGCTATGCGTGTTGTAGGTAAGCTTGGTACGGTTTTAGGTCCTCGTGGTTTAATGCCTAACCCTAAAGTTGGTACGGTGACACCTGATGTTGTAACTGCAATTAAAAATAACAAAGCAGGTCAGGCTATGTATAGAATCGACAAAAATGGAATTATTCATACCATGATTGGTAAGCTTAGTTTTACTGTTGATTCACTTAAAGAAAATTTAGATGCTTTGTTAAAAGATTTGATTAAAAAGAAGCCTTCAGCTGCTAAAGGAAAATACATCCAGAAAGTTGTTGTTTCATCAACTATGGGTCCAGGTATTGAAGTTGATCAATCAAGTCTTGATTTGAAATAAAGCACAATGGAATTTCTGCGAAGGTGGGAATCGGGTGTAAAGTTTGTAAGAAATTTTGAGGGCTGTCATTAGGATAGCCGTCAAAGACCGCAGGTGAAATTTTTGTATAAATAGCTTATAGGTGTTTATGTGAATTTCTTAATTTCCTGCGTAGATGGTGACGTCTTGACAGTTTGTTAATATTAGATATTAATGCCTTTCAAGGCCACCAAAGTCCCTGATGTAGAGATGCAGAAGGGTTTGTTTGATACGTTTATCAAAGGAGGTAAACATGGCTCTAAGTCTAGAACAGAAGAAAGCTGTGGTTGCTGAGATTGCTGGCGTTGCAGTTAATGCACATTCGTTAGTTGTTGCGGAATATGCGGGTATTACGGTAGAAGATTTTACCGAGATGCGCAGTGAAGCACGAAAAACTGGTGTGTTTTTAAAAGTTGCAAAAAATACTTTAGTTAAACGAGGCATACAAGGCACTGAATTTGAATGTGTGGCAGAGTCTTTGGTTGGTCCAATGATATATGCCTTCTCAATTGAAGACCCAGGTTGTGCTGCTCGCTTAATTAAAGATTACGCTAAAAAGAACGATAAGCTAATTACTAAACTTGTATCAATAGGCGGTAAAATGTTTGATGCTTCCGAATTAGGAAGACTGGCATCATTACCAACTAAAGATCAGGCAATTAGCCAATTGATGAGTGTGATGAAAGCACCTGTTGAGAAGTTTGTACGTACACTGGCAGAGCCTACAGTTAAAATGGTTCGCACAGTTGCAGCAATTCGCGATCAAAAAGAATCTGCTTAACTTAACTATTTTTAAGCTAAGTATAATAATTTAATATTTAATAAAATAATTTTGGAGAATAAAGATGGCCGTTTCTAAAGACGATATCTTGGAAGCAATTTCTAACATGAGTGTTATGGAAGTTGTAGAATTAATCGAAGCAATGGAAGATAAATTTGGTGTAACTGCAGCAGCTGCTGTAGCAGTTGCAGCTCCTGCAGCTGGTGGTGACGCTGGTGCTGCTGAAGAGCAAACTGAATTTGACGTTGTAATGTCTAGTTTTGGCGACAAAAAAGTTGCTGTAATTAAGGCTGTACGTGGTATTACTGGTCTTGGCTTGAAAGAAGCTAAAGACATGGTAGAAAGTGCTCCTGTTACAATTAAGGAAGGCGTTGATAAAGCTGAAGCTGAATCTGTTAAGACTCAGTTAGAAGAAGCTGGTGCTCAAGTAGACGTTAAATAAGTAAGCAATTACTTATTGGCACTAAAGGCTAGCGATTTTGTCGCTGGCCTTTAGTCGCTTAAGAAATAAGATATTTTAATCGCAAGATAATGCATGATCTATGCGGTTAAAATCAAGGATGAAGTTGATGTTTAAATAACGTCAAGAATTGGATTCGGTTCAGCTGATTTTACAATCAGTTTATATAAATTTATATTGGTAGGTGGCAGTTGTTATGAGTTATTCATTCACTGAAAAGAAAAGAATACGTAAAGATTTTAGTAAAAGCGAAGTGGTTGTGGATGTTCCATTTTTGCTTAAAACTCAGGTGGAATCATATAATAAATTTTTAGGATTAGTTGAGGATGCAAAGTGTGGATTAGATGAAGCACTAAATTCTGTTTTTCCAATTGAGAGTTATTCTGGTTACGCAAAGCTAGATTATGTCAGTGTTAAGGTTGATAAACCTGTTTTTAATGTTGTTGAATGTAAGTTAAGAGGATTGACTTATGGTGCAGCTATTAAAGCAAAGGTTCAGTTGATAATTTATGATAAGGAAAGTTCTGCTCGTAAAAAGAAATTAAAAAATGTAATTGAACAAGAGGTGTATTTAGGTGACCTACCATTAATGACACCCAATGGAACTTTTGTAATTAACGGAACAGAGCGTGTTATTGTTAATCAATTGCATCGTTCTCCTGGTGTTTTCTTCGATCACGATAAAGGAAAAACACATTCATCAGGAAAGCTTCTTTATTCGGCACGTATTATTCCTTATCGTGGTTCGTGGTTGGATATCGAGTTTGACCCTAAAGACAATGTCTTTGTTCGAATTGATAGACGCAGAAAATTACCTGCTACTATACTTTTGCGTGCATTAGGTTATGAAACTGAAGAAATTTTAGATTTATTTTTTGAAAAAGTTAGCATAACTTTGAAGAAAAAAGGTGCTTCAATGAAGCTTGTGCCTGAGTATGTTAAAGGTGAAGTATTTGATTTTGACATTAAAGATGGTAATAAAATAATAGTACCAAAAGGTAAACGCATAACGGCACGCCATGTTAAAATGTTAAGCAAATCAAAAATTTCAGTTATTGGTCTGCATGATTCATACTTGTATGGTAAAACTATCGCCCACCAAATAGTTCACAAAGAAACGGGTGAAGTTATAGTTGAGCCAAATGCCACTATAACTGAAGAGTTACTAGAGCTGTTAAGAGAAAATAACATAAAATCATTTAATATTTTATTGGTTAATGATTTAGATAATGGTCCATACATGTCGACCACTATTAATGTTGATCCCACACGATCACAAATGGAAGCATTAATTGAAATTTATCGCATGATGAGACCAGGAGAGCCACCAACTGAGGATTCCTCTAAAGCACTATTTGAAGGCATGTTCTTCAATGCCGACAGGTATAACTTATCTGAAGTTGGACGCATGAAGTTTAATAAGCGTTTAGGACGTGAAGAGGTTGAAGGTTCTAGTATCTTAAGTAATGAAGATATTGTTGACGTAATGAAAGAATTGGTCAATATCAGAAATGGCTTGGGTGTTGTAGATGATATCGATCACTTGGGTAACCGACGTGTCCGTTCAGTTGGTGAGATGGCTGAAAATGTATTTAGAGTTGGTTTGGTTCGTGTTCAGCGTGCTGTAAGAGAGCGCTTAACTGTTGCCGATTCTGAAGGGTTGTCACCACAAGATTTAATTAATGCTAAACCAATTGCAGCTGCGGTTAAAGAGTTTTTTGGTTCTAATCAACTGTCTCAATTTATGGATCAAAATAACCCATTATCAGAGATTACACATAAACGCCGTATTTCGGCCTTAGGTCCTGGTGGTTTAACTAGGGAACGTGCTGGTTTTGAAGTACGCGATGTGCATACAACGCACTATGGTCGATTATGTCCAATTGAGACTCCTGAGGGTCCAAATATTGGATTGATTAATTCCTTAGCAGTGTATGCCCAAACTAATTCTTACGGCTTTTTAGAAACGCCTTACCGCAAAGTTGTTGATGGTGTTGTAACTGATGAAGTGGAATACCTCTCGGCAATTGTTGAAGGAGAATTTCCAATTGCTCAAGCCAATGCAAATATGGATAGCAAGGGTAAATTGTTAGATGAATTTGTCGTTACTAGGCACTTTGGTGATGTGACATTAATTCCTCCATCAGATGTAAAATACATGGATGTGTCACCAAAACAAATTGTGTCTGTAGCGGCTTCATTGATTCCATTCTTAGAGCACGATGATGCCAATAGAGCTTTGATGGGTTCAAACATGCAACGACAAGCTGTGCCTACCTTAATTGTGGATAAGCCTCTGGTTGGAACGGGTATGGAAAAAATCGTTTCGCGTGATTCTGGTGTGACCGCAATGGCAAAGCGTCCAGGTGTTATTGAAATGGCAGATGCTTCACGAATAGTTATTCGTGTGGATGAAGAATATATTGGTGAAAATGATCCAGGTGTTGATATTTATAACTTAACTAAATACACACGTTCAAACCAAAACACATGCATCAACCAAAAGACCTTGGTCAACATTGGCGATAGGGTCGATGTGGGTGATGTTCTGGCAGACGGTCCTTCTACTGATTTGGGAGAATTGTCATTAGGACAAAATATGTTAATCGCTTTTATGCCTTGGAATGGTTATAACTTTGAAGATTCGATTCTTATTTCTGAAAAGGTTGTTAAGGAAGATAGATTTACTACGATTCATATTGTTGAATTAACCTGTGTTGCTCGTGATACTAAGCTTGGAACAGAAGAAATTACAGCAGATATTCCAAACATCAGTGAAAGTGCATTAACAAAGTTAGATGATTCTGGCATTGTCTATGTTGGTGCTGAAGTGGGTCCTGGTGATATTTTGGTGGGTAAAGTGACACCAAAAGGAGAAACACAATTAACGCCAGAAGAAAAATTGCTAAGAGCTATTTTTGGTGAAAAAGCATTGGATGTTAAAGACACCTCTTTAAAAGTTTCTGGCAGTACATTTGGAACAGTTATTGATGTACAAGTATTTACTCGCGATGGAATTGAAAAGGGTAATCGTGCTGAAAAAATCGAACAAGAGCAACTGGAACAAGTCAGAAATGACATGAATGATCAGTTTAGAATTATGCGAGGTGTAATTCAACAGCGTTTGCATTCAATTTTAGTAGGACAAAAAGTAGTCAAAGCTCCAGACCTTAGAAAAGGTGCGGTCATTACTGAAGAATACCTAAAAGGACTTGATGCTTCGCAATGGTTTGACGTTAAAGTTGCCGACAGTAAAATTGCAGAACAAATTGACTTGATGGCTGAGCAAATTGATCGCCAAAGAACTATTTTTGATGAAAAGTTTGAAGATAAGAAGCAAAAAATTACCTCAGGTGATGATTTGGCTCCAGGTGTTCTTAAAATGGTTAAGGTTTACTTGGCTGTTAAAAGACGCATTCAACCAGGTGATAAAATGGCTGGTCGTCATGGAAATAAAGGGGTGATTTCTATGGTTGTACCAGAAGAAGATATGCCTTATGACAAAAATGGACGTCCAGTTGATATCGTGTTGAATCCACTGGGGGTACCTTCTCGAATGAATATCGGGCAGGTTCTAGAAGTTCATCTTGGTTGGGCAGCTCGTGGTCTTGGTGATAAGATTACTGATATGATTGAAAGAAATAAATCAGCAAATGACTTACGTGATTTCTTGTCTAAAATCTATAATTTGGATGGAGACAGAGTCGATTTAACGACTTTTAGCGATGATGAAATTTTTGAGTTATCTAACAATCTTAAAGGGGGCGTTCCAATGGGCACTCCTGTATTTGATGGAGCAGAAGAAAAGCACATTAAAGCATTACTTGAATTAGCAGATTTGCCGACCAGTGGACAAGCTATCTTATACGATGGAAGAACTGGAAAGCAGTTTGATAGACCTGTAACAACAGGGTATATGTACATGTTGAAATTGAATCACTTGGTTGATGATAAGATGCATGCTCGCTCCACAGGACCTTATTCACTTGTAACACAGCAACCATTAGGTGGTAAAGCTCAGTTTGGTGGCCAGCGTTTTGGAGAGATGGAAGTATGGGCATTGGAAGCCTATGGAGCAGCTTATACACTACAAGAAATGTTAACAGTGAAATCGGATGATGTTATCGGTAGAAATCAAACTTACAAAAATATCGTTGATGGTCGTCATGAAATCGTAGCAGGAATGCCAGAGTCATTTAATGTACTTGTTAAAGAAGTGCGTTCTTTGGGCTTGAATATTGAATTAGAAAACGAATAACTACAGGAAAAATAGGAGAAATACATGAAAGATTTACTAAAACTATTTAATCCACAAAAAGAAGTCCAAGACTTCGATGCGATTAAAGCCAGCCTAGCACAACCTGAGTTAATTCGTTCGTGGTCTTTTGGTGAGGTTAAAAAGCCTGAAACAATCAACTACAGAACGTTCAAGCCCGAACGTGATGGCTTGTTTTGTTCTGCTATATTTGGACCAATAAAAGATTATGAGTGCTTGTGTGGAAAATATAAGCGCATGAAGCACCGTGGTGTCGTCTGTGAAAAATGTGGAACAGAAGTGACCTTGTCAAAGGTTAGGCGAGAACGCATGGGACATATTGCTTTAGCCAGTCCTGTGGCTCATATTTGGTTTCTAAAATCCTTACCATCACGCATTGGTTTAATGTTAGAAATGACCTTACGTGAGATTGAAAGAATTCTCTATTTTGAATCTTTTGTCGTTACCGATCCTGGCATGACTGATCTTGAAAAAGGCTCTTTATTAACGGATGAACAATACACAGCAGCTATTGAATCGTGGGGAGATGAGTTCACTGCCAAAATGGGTGCTGAGGCTATATATGATTTGCTCAAAGAAATTGACTTAAACAAGCAATTGATTCAATTTCATGAAGAAATCGAGTCAACTCGATCAGTTACCAAGATTAAGCGTTTGTCAAAGCGTATCAAACTTTTTGATTCCTTTGTTAAATCAGGAAACCGTCCTGAGCACATGATAATGACGGTTTTACCTGTTTTACCACCAGAATTACGTCCATTAGTGCCTTTGGATGGGGGTCGTTTCGCCACTTCTGACTTGAATGATTTATATCGTCGTGTGATTAACCGTAATAACCGTTTAGGTCGATTATTGGATTTACATGCACCTGATATTATTGTGCGCAATGAAAAACGCATGTTGCAAGAGTCTGTTGATGCCTTATTGGATAATGGTCGTCGAGGACGTGCGATAACTGGAACAAATAAACGCCCATTAAAATCTTTAGCTGATATGATTAAAGGCAAGCAAGGTCGTTTCCGTCAAAACTTACTTGGTAAACGAGTTGACTACTCTGGTCGCTCAGTGATTGTTGTTGGTCCAACTTTGAGGTTGCATCAATGTGGACTGCCAAAGAAAATGGCTTTGGAGTTATTCAAGCCTTTTATTCTTGGTAAATTACTGCAAAAAGATTATGTTTCAACGATTAAAGCCGCTAAACGCAGTGTTGAAGATGAAACACCTGAAGTGTGGGACATACTTTCAGAAGTGATTCGTGAACATCCAGTTATGCTAAATCGTGCACCAACACTGCATAGATTAGGTATTCAAGCTTTTGAACCCATCTTAATTGAAGGGAAAGCCATACAATTACATCCATTAGTTTGTACGGCATTTAATGCCGATTTCGATGGTGACCAAATGGCGGTACACGTGCCTTTATCAATTGAAGCGCAATTAGAAGCGCGTACGCTCATGTTGGCAACTAATAATATCTTGTCACCAGCTAGTGGTGAACCCATTATTGTTCCTTCACAGGATGTTGTTTTAGGGCTTTACTACATGACTCGTGAATTAGTCAATCAGCCCGGCGAAGACATGATTTTTGCTAATATTGATGAAGTTCAAAGAGCATACGATAATGCTAAGGTCACACTTCAAGCAAAAATCAAAGTTCGCTTAACGCAAGTGACAAAGGGCGAAGGTGGTGAAGAAATAGAAAACACCAGTATTGTTGATACAACAGTGGGACGTGCTTTATTGGCGACAATCCTTCCAAAAGGAATGGATTTTTCAAATTTGAATGTTGTTTTATCCAAAAAGAACATCTCAAAACTCTTAAATACTTGTTACCATAAAATGGGTGTTAAGGACACGGTAATATTTGCTGATAAACTCATGTATACAGGTTTTAGGTTTGCCACTTATGCGGGCATGTCAATTGGAATTGATGATTTAATTATTCCTGTTGAAAAGAAAACAATTCTAGCGGATTCAGAAAAAGAAGTTATGGCGATTCAAGGGCAATACACCGATGGTTTGGTGACTGCAGGTGAGCGTTATAATAAAGTTATTGATATCTGGTCTCGTGCCAATGAAGAAGTGGCTAAATCGATGATGGATGCATTAGGTACGGATACAGTAATGACCAAAGAGGGTAAGAAAATCCGTCAAGATTCAATGAATTCGGTATTTGTAATGGCCGATTCTGGTGCAAGGGGTTCCCCAGCTCAAATGAGGCAGTTATCAGGAATGCGTGGATTGATGGCAAAACCTGATGGATCAATTATTGAATCACCAATTAAAGCAAATTTCCGTGAAGGTTTGGATGTAATGCAATACTTTATCTCAACTCACGGAGCACGAAAAGGTTTAGCTGATACCGCTCTTAAGACTGCTAACTCTGGTTATTTGACACGTCGTTTAGTTGATGTGGCACAAGATGTGGTTATTGTACAACATGATTGTGGAACCATTGAAGGCATGAATATGCAAGCAATTGTTGCTGGCGGCGAAGTGGTTCAAACTTTAGGAGAAAGAGTACTTGGTCGTGTTGTTGCTATCGATGTATTCAATAATGAGAATAGTGAAACGCCAATTATTCCGCAAGGCACTTTAATTGATGAGAGTTGGGCAACAGTTATTGAATCTCAAGGTGTGGGCTCAATTAAAGTAAGGTCCCCAATTACGTGTGAAGCACCAACTGGAATCTGTGCATGTTGTTATGGGCGTGATTTGGCTCGAGGTAAGTTTGTCAGTATTGGTGAGGCTGTTGGTGTTGTTGCAGCCCAGTCAATTGGTGAGCCAGGAACACAGCTAACCATGCGTACCTTCCATATTGGTGGTGTGGCATCAAAACAAGCAACAAATAATCAAATACAGATTAAAGCAGATGGCATTGCAAAGTTGCACAACATTAAAACAGTTAAAAATAAAGATAAAAAATTAGTTGCGATATCTCGATCTGGTGAATTATCGATACACGAAAAGTCAGGTAAGGAAAAAGAAAGGTATAAGATTCCTTATGGTGCAATAATCGGAGTAAATCATGGAGCTAAAGTCAAGGGTGGAGACATTCTGGTGACTTGGGATCCTCATACGCATCCAATTGTGACAGAAGTGGCAGGTGTAGTTAGCTTCATTGACTTCCAAGATAATGTTACTGTAGAAGAAAAGTTGGATGAACTAACTGGATTAACAAGTTTTGTTATAACAGATCCTAAGTCACGTGGTTCCAAGGGTAAAGATATGCGTCCAATGGTGCGTTTGGAAAATAAACGTGGCAAAGCAATTATGATTCCTGGGACTGATATTCCTGCACAATACTTCTTGCCTCCTGGAGCGACTATCAATATTCAAAACGGTCAAGAAGTAAAAGTGGGTGATTTCTTAGCAAAAATCCCTCAAGAATCATCTAAGAACAGGGATATTACTGGTGGTTTGCCTCGAGTGGCTGACTTATTTGAAGCACGTAAACCAAAGGATGCGGCACTGCAAGCTGAGGCTGCAGGCGTCATTTCATTTGGTAAAGAAACAAAGACAAAAAATAGACTTGTCATCACAGGTCCTGATGGAGAAAGCGTTGAGAAATTAATACCTAAGTGGAGGCAGATTATTGTTTTTGAGGGGGAGCATGTTGAAAAGGGTGAAGTAATTGTCGAAGGAGAGCCCTCCCCACATGATATTTTAAGGTTGCAGGGAGTTGAAAAATTGGCTAACTACTTGGTTAATGAAATACAGGATGTCTATCGTTTACAAGGTGTGGGCATTGATGATAAGCATATTGAAACAATTATTCGTCAAATGTTACGTAAGGTTGAGGTGGTTTCACCAGGTGATTCTGACTTGTTAAAATCCGAACAAGTTACCTTAAAAGAAGTAACCGCAATCAATAAAGAAATATTGAAAAAAGATGGGATACCTGTTGAGTATGAGTTGCAGTTGTTAGGAATTACAAAAGCTTCTTTAGCAACTGAGTCCTTTATTTCAGCAGCATCTTTCCAAGAAACAACGCGCGTATTGACAGAAGCATCAGTTCGAGGTAGTAAGGATTATTTGAATGGATTGAAGGAAAATGTCATTGTTGGACGCTTAATTCCAGCTGGTACTGGTTTGGCATTCCATCAAGAGCGTAAAAAGTCTCGTGAAGATATGCTTAAATCTGATTTGATGAAAGTTGAGTCAGAAGCTTTGATGGAAGAGTCTTTAGTGGATGATTCTGCAATGTTAATGGAGGATTAGTCAATTATTAAAGTTTTTAATTAAATATTAAAAACAATGCTTGACTAAAAGGGGTGTAGTCACTAAAATCCCCGTTCTAAATTTCGACAGGCTGACTTGTTTGGCCTGTCTTTTGTTTTCTATAAGGTAAAGAAAAAGTAATATGGCAACAATAAATCAATTAGTAAGAAAGCCAAGAAAGCCAAAGGCGTATAAAACAAATGTGCCAGCTTTAGAAGCGTGCCCACAAAGACGTGGCGTTTGTGCTCGTGTTTATACAACAACACCAAAGAAGCCAAATTCGGCTCTTCGTAAAGTGGCTCGTGTAAGATTGACCAATGGTTTTGAAGTGACAAGTTATATCGGTGGTGAAGGCCATAATTTGCAAGAACACAGTATTGTTTTAATACGCGGTGGACGTGTAAAGGATTTGCCTGGTGTTCGTTACCATGTTGTCCGTGGTGCGTTAGATACGGCAGGTGTGAGTGATAGAAAGCAAGGTCGTTCTAAATATGGAACTAAGCGTCCTAAGGGATAATTAGAGTATTTCAAGGGATTGTCCTTTGAGAGAAGTAAATAAGGTTTAAATAAAATGTCAAGAAAGAAAAGTAATTTTAAGAGAGAGATATTACCAGACCCAAAATTCGGAAGTGAATTAATAAGTAAATTTATGAACATGGTGATGGTTGATGGAAAGAAGTCCGTAGCTGAAAAAATAATATACGGTGCATTGGATGCGGTTGTTGCTAAAGAGAAAGGAGATGCAGTTGAATTGTGTGAAGCAGCTTTAAATAAGGTAAAGCCAATGGTTGAGGTTAAATCTCGCCGAGTTGGTGGTGCTACCTATCAAGTTCCTATAGAAGTTCGCCCGAAAAGGCAGGTGGCGTTGGCTATGCGTTGGGTTATTGATGCTGCACGTAAGCGTGGTGAGGATGGAATGCCGCAAAGACTGGCTGGTGAATTGTCAGATGCATTACACGATCGTGGATCAGCCATGAAAAAACGTGAAGACACACATAAAATGGCAGAAGCTAATAAGGCGTTTGCACATTACCGTTGGTAAGATAATAAAGAAAAATAAAGGAAAAAGTTGTGGCAAGACAGACACCAATAGAGCGGTATCGAAATATTGGTATTATGGCTCACATAGATGCGGGTAAGACCACGACAACAGAAAGAATTTTATACTACACGGGAGTGTCGCATAAAATAGGTGAGGTTCATGATGGTAATGCCACTATGGACTGGATGGAGCAAGAGCAAGAGCGTGGCATTACGATAACTTCGGCAGCTACTACTTGTTTTTGGTCGGGAATGGATGGCCAGTTTGAGTCACACCGGGTTAATATTATTGACACCCCTGGACATGTTGACTTTACCATTGAGGTTGAGAGATCTTTGAGGGTTTTGGATGGTGCAGTAGCTGTTTTCTGTGCTGTAAGTGGTGTTGAACCGCAGTCTGAAACTGTTTGGAGACAAGCAGACCGTTACAAAGTGCCACGATTGGCATTTGTGAATAAGATGGATAGAACGGGTGCGGATTTTGATCGTGTTGTGGAAAATATGCGAGAAAAGTTAGGTGCTAGTGCAGTGCCTGTACAGTTGCCAATTGGAAGCGAAGAGGATTTTGTTGGGTTGGTTGATTTGCTAAGGATGAAAGCAATATACTGGAAAGAAGAAAACATGGGAATGGAATATGAGGCTAAAGAAATCCCAGCTGATATGCTAGCCAAATGCGAAGCAGCAAGAGAGTTCATGATTGAATCTGCTGCTGAGGCCAACGATGAATTGATGGATAAATACTTGGAAGAGGGTTTATTAACAGATTCAGAAATTCTTCAAGGCTTACGACTGCGTACAATTAATAATGAAATTGTATGCTGTTTGTGCGGATCTGCGTTTAAAAACAAGGGCGTGCAAGCAATGTTGGATAAGGTTGTTGAGTTTCTCCCTTCTCCATTAGATGTTCCTGCTATCACTGGCTTAAATGAAAAAGGTGATATTGAAGAGCGTCATCCAGACGATAAAGCGCCATTTGCTGCTTTGGTGTTTAAAATTGCTACAGATTCTTTTGTTGGAACCTTGGCTTTTTTGAGGGTTTATTCTGGGACAATGAAAACTGGTGATATGGTTTATAACCCTATCAAAGGAAAAAAAGAGCGTATAGGTCGACTTTTGCAAATGCACTCTAACTCTCGTGAAGAGGTTAAAGAGGTTTATGCAGGTGATATTGTTGCAGTTGTTGGCATGAAAGACGTAACAACAGGTGAAACACTTTGTGCTATAAGAGCAGTGATAACTTTAGAGAAAATGGATTTTCCTGAACCAGTTATAGCTGTTGCGGTTGAACCAAGAACAACTGCCGATCAAGAAAAAATGGGTCAAGCTTTGGAAAAGTTAGCTCAAGAAGACCCTTCTTTTAGGGTCGCTACTGATGAAGAGTCGGGACAAACAATTATCGCTGGTATGGGCGAGCTGCATTTGGATATCATCGTGGATCGAATGAAACGCGAGTTTAAAGTTGATGCAAATGTTGGTAATCCACAAGTGGCTTATCGTGAGACCATATCAGAGACTGTTGAACAAGAAGGTAAGTTTATAAAGCAGTCAGGTGGTAAGGGTCAATATGGCCATGTAAAAATTAGATTAGAGCCTTTAGAGCAGGGTGCGGGTTATCAATTCGTGAATGAGATTAAAGGTGGAATAATACCAAGTGAATTTATTCCGGCTATTGATAAAGGTTTGCAAGAGCAAATGCAAAATGGAGTTTTGGCAGGGTATCCTGTTGTTGATGTGAAAGTGACTCTGTTAGGTGGGTCTTTTCATGAGGTGGATTCAACTGAGATGGCTTACAAAATTGCAGCAGCACAAGCTTTTCGAAGTGGTGCATTAGAGGCGAAGCCAGTTGTGCTAGAGCCAATTATGAAAGTAGAAATAATTACCCCAGAGGAATATATGGGGAATGTGGTAGGAGATGTTAATAAAAAGAATGGTAATTTGGAAGGTATTGAAGATACGGTATCTGGAAAAATTATTAAAGCTTTTGTTCCACTATCAAAAATGTTTGGTTACGCAATGGATTTGCGGTCAGCCACTCAAGGCCGGGCTAACTACTCGATGGAATTTGATCATTATGAGATAGCATCAGATAATGTATTTAATAAGTAAGTAATTGTAATAAACATATTTAGCAAAAGAGAAATAGAATGTCTAAAGAAAAATTTGAACGCAACAAGCCGCATGTAAATGTGGGAACAATTGGTCACGTTGATCACGGTAAAACTACATTGACAGCCGCCCTTACAAAAGTGGCAGCAGAATTACAAGGTGGT
>JALSIL010000345.1 GCA_026990095.1 Lysobacterales bacterium | reverse complement strand
CCTGATATTTTATAATTGCGGTACATGTTTTTTTTGACGCCATTGCCATCAAAAACCACACAAGATGCCCGTGTTTTTTCGCCAAAAACGTGTGATATGTCAAAACACTCGACTCGATTAGGTGGCTTTTTCAAACCAACTTGACTCACCCACGTTTGCCACTTGTGTTGCCAATTGGCTTTTTTTGCCACATAGAGTTCAAGTGCGTTAGTCATGTTAAGGTTGTTCAACTCCAACATCTTTTTTCTCTCACCACGCGGTTTATTGTGTACTTTTACGGTGGCCTGTGCAATTTGGGACAAGGCATTTTCTATCCACTGTTTATCGGACAGCTGTTGATTAACGATTATCAATTCAGGCACGGGTTTGTCCTGATAGTATTGGGAGATAAAAGCTGACAATACTTCATCGTCCTTATTGTCTTTGGGCACTTTTGGGTAAAAATTTCGGTGTCCGAGCATTTGTCCGCCTCTTACCGCACATAAAGTCACAATAAATAAACCCAATTCATGCGACACACTAAAGAGGTCAATATTAAGACTTGATTTGGATTCAACCACTTGTTGGGATTGAATAATTTTCAGCTCTTTTATTTGGTCACGAATTTCCGCTGCTTTTTCAAAATCCAATCTTTGTGAGCAGTCATTCATGGATTGAACCAATTCCTGCACCACTTGAGTGGACTTGCCAGCTAAAAATTCTTTTGTGTAATGCAATTGTTTTTTATACTCCTCTTGTGACACCAATCCAACACAAGGAGCCGAACAACGATTAATTTGGTATTGCAAACACGGACGAGAACGATTGGCGTAAGTGCTGTTGTTGCATTGCCTAACCTTAAAGAGTTTTTGCAAATGATTAAGTGTGTGTCTGACGGCTTGGGCACTGGGAAAAGGTCCAAAATAACGTCCTTTGCCTTTTTTGGCACCACGCCTAAATTCCAATAGGGGAAACTCATCATCATTTTGTGATAAATAAATATAAGGGTAACTCTTGCCGTCTTTGAGTAAGATATTGTATTTGGGCTTGTGTTGTTTGATGAGCTGGTTTTCTAAAATCAATGCCTCACCTTCATTACGGGTAATGCTAAAGCGCATATTCGCAACCAGACTCACCAAAGCCATGGTCTTACGGTCTTTGGCTTTACCCGAAAAATAACTGCCCACACGGTTTTTTAGATTTAACGCTTTGCCCACATAAATGACCTTATCGTGTTTATCCAACATCTGATAAACCCCCGGTTTTGGCGGTAATTGTTTTGCAAAGGTTTTACCATTGAAGGTCATCTGATTAGACTCCAAGCAGAGGCAGATGTTTTAATGCGTGGTAATTTAATGATAAAGCAATACAGGTTTTGAGCTCTTGTTCAGGTACATCTTCGTCCAATTCAAAAATAATGGCTCGATTGCCTTCGAAAGTAAACTCTTGTGGGTAAATTTCTTTAAATGTTTCAATCAGGTTGGTTTTACAATTGAAAAATATCCCATATTGATTGGGAAATAATTTTCTCCACGCAATGCGAACAGTACTGCCATCTTTGCTTAAATAACTCGGTTCATTCCATTTAAGTGTTTCCCTTAGAGTTAAGTCGGATTCTTTTGCCACTGAAAATATAAGTTGTCTTAATTGCATTATTTTAGGTTGGATTTCCATTGGGTAGGTGTCGATAACGTTTTTAACTTCTGGATTCATTTAACTATCCATGCTTTTTCAACAAGTAATTCTTGTTGTGAAAATATTTTACCGACAAACTTATCGCCTTGGTGAATCTCACCTACACCTTTTGGTGTGCCTGTCATGATGATATCACCATCAACCAAAGTACAAAAGCTTTGTATGTCGGCTAAGATTTCTTCGGGCTGGTACAACATCAATTCACAACCACCTTGCTGAACAAGTTCACCATTGATAAACAGCTCCAGTCGCAGGTCTTTAATCTCACCGCCAAAGGCAACAAACTCACTAAAAACAGCCGAACCATCAAAAGCCTTGGCACGTTCCCATGGCAACCCTTTGGCTTTTAATTGCGATTGAATTTCGCGTTTGGTCAAATCCAAGCCAAAACCCACTTTGCTGAGTTTACCGTCTTTGATTATAAAACACAGCTCACCCTCATAATGAATTGGGTCTTGTTTATTAAAATAAATTTCATTAGCAATAGCCGAAGGCGGCTTCATAAATAAAGCCATTTGAGATGGAACTTCGTTATCTAACTCTTTAATATGTGCCACATAATTGCGGGCAACACAGAGGATTTTGGTTGGTTTGAGAACATAGCTTAACATGTGTATGAATAATT
>JALSIL010000344.1 GCA_026990095.1 Lysobacterales bacterium | reverse complement strand
TGAATAAATCAACGGAGTTGCACTTATGACTCGAATTCAGCTGCTACTATTAAGGCTAAGTGGTGCTACTTGAAAACTTAATCAATAATTAGTCGAGGATAATCAAATGGTTACAACAGTAATTCAAGTCCGGCCCCGGCACCATTTTTTTGATAAGTATTACTGTATAAAGACCCCATCTTAATCCTAAAAAACACAATGGATAAATTGTATACACAGAGTTGTAGCCCATTATTAAAACAGGTGTTTAGTCGGATATTCATTTTAGAGACCTTTGCATAACTATATGGCGAAAGAAAAAAAATAGAGAAAATTTGCCAGATTGAGTTAAAAATTGAAGGTAATAACCAGTTATTGGCGAGATTTTTAGCGAAAAGCTGGTGAATTTAATCATTTTTTACTCATCACTATAATTATGCAAAGGTCTCTTTTATTTTAATAACCAATTTATAGCCTATTTCTTAACATCAGGCACAACTTCCAAAACAACAATTTTACCAAGGCGTTGTACTTTTGCTGTTATTTTCTCGCCAATAACAAGGGTTTGCAATACATCGGTGAAATCATACACATCATCAATCTTCATGCCTTTCATTTCGATAAGTATATCGCCTTTTTGGAAGCCTGCTTTTTGTGCAGGTGAGTTTTTGACGGTTCCACCAATTAATACGCCCACTCCATCAGCTTGTGCATAATCAGGAATTGTTCCAAGATACGCTTTAAGATTTTGTCGACTGGCTTTTTTTAGTGATATTTTTTGATAGTCTAAAGCTTCTTCTTGCAGTGCCAAACCGCGAGTGATTAATGCCATTAATTTGGCAATTTTGGCAATGCCTTGATAGTTCAACAAATCGGCTGTATCTCGTGGCGAGTGGTATTGTTCGTGGTTGCCCGTAAATGCCGACAATATCGGCACGTGATGTTGATAAAAACTGCTGGTGTCTGTCGGTAATTGACTGTCATCTTGAGTGACAATATTTAATCGCACGGGTGTATTGCGTTGTTCAATAATCTGTTTCCAACTTTTACTCGAGCCCATCCCTTGTAAAATCAAGGCACTATCCAAACGACCAATCATGTCCATATTGAGGTATGCCATAAATATATGCGATAAATCATCTTGTCCGAACATTTTGACAAAACTTTTTGAACCAAGCAAGCCTTCTTCTTCTCCAGTCCAGAAAGCAAAAACAATATCGCGTTTGGGTGTGAATTTGCCTTTATTCTTTAACGCGACTAAATATTCAGCTATGGACAATAAAGCAGACACTCCAGAGGCGTTATCGTCTGCACCTCGGTGCACTTGCCCTTTTTCATCCTTTCTTGCTAAAGATTTGTCAGTTTGTCCATGACCAAGGTGATCATAATGAGCACCTATAATAACACTTGGTAATTTTGTAGTACCCTTAAGAACAGCAATCAAGTTTGTCCCACTTTGTTCTGATTTATCAATGGTCGATATGAACTTAAAGGGACGTTTATAACTTTGAGAATGCCAGGGGTGCAGACCGATTTTTTTTAGTTCTGCATCAATATACTCCGCTGCTTTTTTTTCACTTTCTGTGCCGATTAAACGACCACCTGTTTGCGTGATTGCAGTGACATGCTTTTCTGTATTTTTAGCACTTAACACGCTTTGACGTTTAGCCTGGGCATTAAAAACGAATAAACACAGTAATATCAGACCTATTTTCTTCATGTTATTTTAAATCCAATGCCTTTAATGCGGCTTGGTGGTTCCAATTGGCACGGTAAACTTGTGAGATATCGTTGTTGTCTTTTTTACGGGTCCAATAGACTTCGTCACCATCGGGTGTAAAAACGGGCAGACCATCAAAACCATCTAAAAAACTGACTCTGACGGGTTCATGTTTGCCTTGTGCATCTACAATATAGAGTTCGAAATTAGTAAAACCTTGGGTATTGGTTGTGTAGATTATGTATTTTTGCGAAGGGTGGTAGTAGGGTGCCCAGTTCATGGTGTTTGAGTGCGTTAATTGCTTTTTATCGCTGCCATCTAAATTCATTGTGTATATCTCTGCGGTCATGCCATCAACAGCAAAACGTCGCCATATAACTTTTTTTGAGTCAGGAGAAATAAAAGGTCCTCCGTCATAGCCTTTATAGGTTGTTAGTTGTTTTAAGTCACTTCCATCAGCTTTCATGATGTAAATGTCCATCATGAATGAAGGGTCTTTACTGAAAGTGTTGCGCTGTTCTTGAGTTAATTCCTTGGCTTTTTCGTTGAAACCATTGCGATTTGATGAAAAGACAATCCATTTGCCATCAGGCGAATAACTGCCCTCTGCAT
>JALSIL010000343.1 GCA_026990095.1 Lysobacterales bacterium | reverse complement strand
ACCATCAGGCAACAAATGGATGGCTACACTAACCGAGGGTTTACAGGTCATGAAATGGTTGATGCCTTTGGTATAATCAATATGGGCGGTAGGCTTTATGATGCCGCATTGGGTAGAGTCTTACAAGCCGATCCATTTGTACAAGACCCTACAAATACTCAAAGTTTCAATAGATACACTTATGTATTTAATAATCCGCTTAGTTATACCGATCCGTCTGGGTATTTTAGTTTAAGGCAAACTTTAGGATTAGTGGTTGGAATAGCATTAGGTTTCTTTAATCCCTTTGCGTTAAACGTATTCTGGTCTGCTTTTGTTGCAGGCTTTGCTAGTTCAATAATTATCACAGGTAATTTAAAGACAGCTTTAATATCGGGATTAATTGCTGGTTCGATTGCTTTTGTTGGAGATAAAATATTTCCAAAGAAGGTTGCAGATAAAGTTGACTCAAAAACAGTCAATAAAAAAATGGATCTTGGAGGCTCATTGGATGCAACAAAAGGCAATTCACAATTTAGGCAAATTCCTGCACCTAAATTTCCTGATACGACAGGAAAAGTTTTTGATAAGTTATCTAACAAATTGAATCAAGGCGCTTCAGAAGTTGCAGGAACAATAGACACTATAGAAGAAGTTGTTGTAATTGGTTCTCGCGCAAATATTGGAGTTTTTCCTGTTAGAGAAGGAATATTAAGTGCGCTTTCAAGTGGTACCTCGGTACAAATAGTAAGAGAATGGGCAAACCAATATAGAGGCGATGGAGATTTAATTAATGGTATTGAAGCTGCTGATAAAATTGATAGAATCGTTGATCATTTTGAATTGGTTAATAATGTTTTTGGTGAGCTAAAAGATGGAGGAATACTTTCAGGTGCAGTATTCGGGACACTTTTTGGGGGAGCTGCTATACCTATACTTGCAGAATCAGCTACGGTTACTGGTGCGGCAATTAGGGGTGATTTGGTGGAACTTGGTCAGTTAACCCAAAAAGGTTATAGTTATATTCAATCAGGATTAAGATCTTTAACTCTAAGATCTAGGACAGAAATCTTTTTTAACAGTCTAGATCTGGCGAATATTGCAATATCAGGAATAAGTAGAGAAGCTATAAAACGTTCTATTCAGATGTCTATTCAAGAAGGATTTAAGGTAAGTATAAGACAGCAGTTAACACAAACATTAATAAAACAGGGCATAAAAAGAGAAATAATCAATAAGATTTTAAGTTCTTTACCGAAATAATGAATATTAAACGAAGAAAATATAAAAACACAAAAGAGAAAATAATATTATTCCTTATAATTATAGTGTTTTTAGGGTTGTTTTTGATTTTTGATTATAATTTTGAAAATAGAATGTATAACGGCTTTATTCTCATTGTTACAATGTTTTTTACTGCGATGTTTCTTGGGAATAATAAATTTTATATTGAGTTTGGTGTAAAAGATTCTGAGATAAAAACCCCTGACCAATTTAAAGAATATGAGCTATTTGTAAGGATGCATCCATTCATTGCTTTATATAATAAATTTATCTCTATTTCTTTCTTTTTTGCGTTGATAATTGGACTTTATATGATTATTAGCTCATTTTTTGTTTAGGGGGTTTGTAATCGAAGGGGTCAGAGTAATCGAAGGGGTCTACCATCTTGATTTGTAGTTGAAACGAATTGCAAAAAGAATTAATATTAATCATGAGGCGAGTGTGGCTTAAGGGGTAGGTTATCGCAAGATTAACTCAATTCTTGAATTGCCGTTCGCCTCATCTACATCATCCATCTGAGAATCTGCCGGGATGATGTCAGCATTATATGCCGTGACTCTGTTTTGTAGACGTGAATAGATGGATGAAATTTTAATTAATTTCTGGAGACCCATCATGAAATCTAAAAAGACACAAGAACTCCATGTCAGTGTTGATATTGGATGTTATTTTCATAGCGTAGCAGTTGGCTTGGCTAATGGTAAATACCTAGGAAAATTTGAAATTTCACACAACAAAAAAGGCTTTAAAGAGTTTTTCTCAAAAATAAACGAATACAAAAAATTCAGCAATGGCGAAGTATCTGTAGCAATGGAAGGATATAACGGTCATGCACGTCCATTGGACACAATGGTCAAAATCCACAATTATAAATTATTGAATATCAACAATTTAAAGCTTGCACGTTTCAAGGAAGTTTTCCCCTCTCCTGCTAAAACAGATGCCATTGACTGTCGAAAAGGGCTTGAACTTTTCCAACTACAACAAGTAATACCACTTGCAAAGAGAATGGTGGTCAAGTCACTTGTCTTATTATGCTTTTCATATTAACAAAGAAATGCGAAAA
>JALSIL010000342.1 GCA_026990095.1 Lysobacterales bacterium | reverse complement strand
CCACATTAAGATTGACCTCATCGTAACCGTATTGTTGTGCAATAACACAACTTTTTGCTAAATCTGTTGCATCAGAACCACCCAGTTGTAAAACCACAGGGTGTTCTTGTTGGTTATATCCAATGTACTTTTGCGTATCGCCTTGCAAAATAGCTGGCGTGGTTACCATTTCAGAATACAAAACCGCATCTGCCGAAATTAAGCGGTGCAAATAGCGGCAATGTTTATCAGTCCAATCAAGCATTGGCGCAACACTTAAGGTGTGATTCATATCAAAACTAAGAAAAAACACTATTGTAAGCCATTTTGGCTTTCTTTTAGTTCACAGCATGACAAGTTATGAGTAAAATTACTGTTTTTACAGATTTGAGAAAGACATTATGGGAAGAGCCTACCAAAATAGAAAAGAATCCATGGCAAAAACCTCTGACATGAATGCACGAATTTACTCGAAACATTCTCGTGGAATTTATGTGTGTGCTAAATCAGGTGGTACTGATCCTGAAGGAAATGTGGCTCTAAGAAGCTTAATCGAGCGTGCCAAACGAGATCAAGTCCCGGCTCATGTTATTGCCAAAGCCATTGATAAAGCTAAAGGAGGAGCGGGTGAAGATTTTGCTGTGGCACGTTATGAAGGCTATGGTCCAGGAAAGTGCATGGTTATCGTAGATTGCTTAACCGACAATCCAAATCGCACTTTTGGCGATGTGCGTTTGGCTTTTACTAAAACTCATTGCACAATTGGCACACAAGGTTGTGTTTCTCACATGTTTGATCACGATGCTATTTTTGTCTTTGATGCCGATGGCAAAGACGATGAAGATATCTTAGAAATTTTAATGGATGCCGATGTCGATGTTTCTGATGTTGAATGCGAAGATGGTAAGATTTCTGTATTTGCTCCCAACACAGAATACTTTAAAACAAAGAATGCTTTGACACAAGCCTTAGGCGAGATTAAATTTGAAGTGGATGAGATTCAATTTATCCCTCAAAGTACAGTTAAAATCACCGATGAGGAGGATTTGGCAAACTTTGAAAAGTTTAACGAGATGTTAGAAGATTTAGAAGACGTACAAAATGTTTTTCACAATGCAGAGATTTAAACCCTAACCCAAATAAGCACTTCATAAAAAAGCCTTTGAACTTTCAAAGGCTTTTTTATTTTTGTACAAGTTATTACTACTGCCAAGTAACCACTCGACCGAATCCCATAGGAGGTGTCGGATTGGTGATTGAAAATGGAGGAAAGCCACTACCGGCTCCTATCACATCAGTTGTACCTGTACTGGCACTTGTAACAACAGCCGCACAACTCCCAACTGAATCTGTGGCATTGACACACTGAACAAAGCTTGGTGTATTTGCACCTGCTGAGTCTGACAATTCAAACGTAATTGGCACCCCTGATACAGGGTTTCCATATTGATCATTGACTTCTGCTATTAGGTTAACATTTGAGTTAGTGTTTGCAGTTGAAACATCCACCCAAAAATTGGACATACTGCCATCTGGCACGCCTGCTTGCCATGTTGTTGTACTAAATAATCCACTTGTGACAGTTACAATATTTGAGCCCCCAATATCTGCAACAACACTGGTTGTGCCGACCAACGTACTGCTTGCAACAACACTGCAAGTACCCGAATTATCGGTTATACAATTAACATCTGGGGTATTGGCATTGCCTGTGTTCGTCATGGCAAAAGAAACCAATATTCCTGAACCAACAGGTGCACCTGTGGCATCGTTAATAACAGCACTGTAAGTGACATCTGTTCCTGCTGTTTCAGAGCTAACACTAACGCCAAACGTAGAATTAGCCGCTACAGGTACGGCTGTTATATCGAATGGAATGGAATCGGTTGTTGAGACTGTTCCAATATTGGAAGTAAACCTAAGCTGATAGTTTAAACCTGTCGTGTCTATACTTAGTGAGGTGAAAGTAGCTAAGCCATTAGTAACAGTGACGGTATTGGTTCCAGTTAATGTCCCACCCCCTCCAGTAAATGGTACAATACTTGCCTGAACTAAACTGCCAGAACTTGTGACTAAGTTCCCATTTAAATCTTGTAATTCTACCGTAACTGGATTTATCGTTCCTCCTGCTACTGTATCTGCTGGTTGCGTAATTATTGCTAATTGCGATGCAGCTGCAGCCGTTACATTAATACCACTAGAATCAGAGCTTGTAAAACCACCACCAGTTGCGACTAAAGTATAACCTGCACCGACTAAATCAATACTTAAATCAGAAAAAGTTGCAATTCCATTAACCGCTGCTTTAGTAATTGTTCCAGACAAATTGCCAGAAGAAGGATTGTTTTGAATCGCAATGGTTACTGCACTGTTGTTATTGGCATCAATAAGCCCACCTGCATCTTGAAATTCGACAATAATTGAGCCAAGAGTGCTGCCAGATGTCACTGTGGTATTTGGTTGTCCTGTCATGACCAACTGCGTGGCTGTAACCAACGAGCTGCCAAATTGTTGGTAAGTGGTGTTGTTATCCAAATAACTATCTGTAACAGCGGCATCAACGATAAAAGCCGATGCGAGCATATCCAACTTTAAATTATTAGCAATATCATTAGCATCAACCAATGCCAACCTTTTTGCATACACTATTAAACTGTCTCCAGAGGCTACAACCGCATTATCTAATCTGACGGTTTCGCTTCCAAAAGTAAATGTTCCACAGCTTGTCGTGGCTTGTGAACCGACAGGAACGGTACAAGTCCAATCTTGTACATCATCAAAAATAGGTCCATTATTTGCCATTAAGCTATAATATTCTACAAAATCCACAGTTAAATCAGGGTTGCCATTTAGTGAATTATTGCTAATAACATATTGGTATTCAACCGTTTGATTATTTGAAACAAAAATAGGAGTCGAAGGAAACGGCTCAGTAACCATTGGTATGGTACTTGAATCAACGACTTTTAATAAGGTTAACTTTATATCGTCATTTAATAAAAAAGCTCCACTCTCAAACCCATTTTCATAAATGACGTCAGGATTGGGAACAACAAAAACATTATTGGCAGCATCGGCTACGGTTGCACAAGCAATGGTATCATCTGTTGTGATATTAAACTGATTATTGTCTAGGTCGTACACAGTGGTGATGATATTATTTTGCATGGTGGTCACTTCAATACCATTACCATCTTGAACCTGAGTAATAATGTTTGGAGAAGCAGAGTTGGCTTTACTGGCACAAACAAGTGGATCAACAACATGAAAACTTAGGGTGCTAGGCGTACTGGTATAATCGTATTCCATCAAATTGGTCGTTGGTGCTCCCAAACCATCTAAAACGGGTGCAAGTCCTAAATATTCAGAACCGTTAATAGCAATATCATAAGCCGATGCATTTAATGTCATTAGTGATAAACTTGCAATAACCAGTAGTCGTTTGGTTTGACTAATTAACTTAGCCATTGGTGATGGTGTACTATTCATAAATCTTGTCATTTTATACGTTGTTTTGTTGTGTTTGGTCGCATTTTAGCTTCTTTTTATTTTTACTGTGTTAAAACTTTGTTAGTTTAGGTAAAATAGTGTTAATTAATTTAAAAAAAATAAAAATTCATGCGTAATTTAATAATATTGGCACTAATCTTACCATTTTCGTCTTATTCTTTAGAAGACATATTTAGTAAAATGGATGAAAAAACAACTGTAACTACTGGAATTTACAAGCTTTCTTCAGCTGAAAAATTCGCTTTGTTGGATTGGCTGCAAAATTCTCAAGAAGAAACACGGGAAGAAATAAAGCAAGAAATCCGTGCAGAAGTAGAGAAAAAGATAAAAAAAGAAGTGATTGCTGAAGAAGTCAAAAAGGAAAAGAAACGTTTTATGGGCTTTCGAAGAGAAGAATCTGAGCGTGAAACCATTAAGTCCACCATCGTTGGTGATTTTAACGGATGGAAAGGTAAAAACATCTTTAAATTAGCCAACGGACAAGTCTGGAAACAAACCGAAAGCTCATCCTTTTACATCCCTAAAAGAACAAACCCAAAGATAACCATTAAACCTAAGTCCTTGGGCAGTTGGCTATTATACGTTGATGGCTTTGGACGCGGTGTTAAAGTTAAACGCATTAAGTAAGTACACCTAATTAAATCTTGATGGTGCGTAACTTCGTGTACCATCAAGATTTACTGTTCATTAACTTGGCAAGTGGGAAGTATCTCACTAAAAGTCACTTTGTAACCAGGTTAGCTATTCAGCTTGTTTAAAACGTTTCTTAATCCTATCGAGTATCACATACCAAACTGGTATCAAAATTAAGGTAATAACAGTAGCAAATAAAATACCGAATGCCAAAGATATTGCCATCGGTATTATTACTTGTGCTTGTAAGGATTTTTCCATCAGCATTGGCACTAAGCCAAAAAATGTCGTTAACGAGGTCAATAATATAGCCCTAAATCGCCGTGTGCCTGCCTCAAGTGCTGCCTCAAGTGTTGTGTGTCCTGCCAAGCGGTATTTATTAATAAAATCCACCATAACCAATGAGTCATTAACCACAACGCCGCCCAAAGCAATCACACCAAACATGGAAATCATGCTCATGGTATAACCGGTTATCCAGTGACCTAAGATGGCACCCGTTATTCCAAAGGGAATCACCATCATAATAATCAAAGGCTGGGTATAGGATTTAAGCGGAATCGCCATTAACATATAAATGAATAACAAAGCAATCACAAAACCTTTAATAAGCCCAACACCTAACTCAGCCATCTCTTTTGCGACACCATCGGGTGATGATTTTATTGACGGGTATTTTTGTTTGAGTTTTTCTAAAAAACCACCCTTTTCTTTAATTTCAGCCATAATCGCATTGGGGTTTGCTACTTTTAAATCCGCATCACCTGTTATTGTGCTTGAGCGTTTCTTATCGATTCGGGTTATCACATCACTGGCTTTGCCCATCGTTGTGGTTGCTACAATTTTTAAGGGAATAGCCGTTCCGTCTTTTAAACGTATGCGCATATTCTCTAAAGTGGCTAAGGTTTCACGTTCCTTTAATGGGTATTTGAGCATAACCTTGACCTCATCAATATCGCGTTGCAAACGTTGAATTTCATCACCATAAAAAGCCTGACGTACTTGATTAGCCAAATCCCGTTGCGATAAACCTAAATTTCGGCCTCGTGGTTTTAGGGTTAATTGCACTTCGTCTTTACCATCTTTCATGGAATTGCGAATATCTGCGACACCATTGAATTGTCTTATCTTATCCGCCAGTTCACTGGAGGCACTTTTGAGTTCTTCGACATTATCAGAAGATAATTTAAAGGCAATTTCAGGTCCATCACCTGGCCCGCCCAGGGCTCGATAGGCCAAAACTTCGGCACCATTAATTGTACCGACTCGTTCTCGCCATAATTTCATTAAATCATCACTGGTAATCAAACTGTCTTCTTTAACCAGTTCAACCAATACACGCCCATCGAGTTGATTTTCTTTTACAACCGACACATGAGTAACAACGCCGCCTTTTTGTTTGCCAATACTTTGGGAATATTCCCTGTCAATTTGAAGTAAGGCCTCTTCAAGTTGAGCTATGGCTGATTCGGTAATAACATCGGATGTGCCTTCGGTCATTTTCACTTGCCCATAGATATAATCAGCTGAAAATTGGGGGTTCATCACAAATCGAACAACGCCTGTTTTCAGCATGACAATGGACAAACCCAATACACAAATAAACACAAGCGTGGCTAAAAATGGACGTCTAACCGCCTTATGCAATAGGGGTTGGTAGCGATTTTTAATGAAATTATCTAAAAAGGCATTGACTCTGCGTTGGATACGTAAGAGCCAACCTGGATTTTGGGTTTCAATATCGGTAAGTTTCATGTGAGCCAAATGTGCTGGCAATATAAGCTTAGATTCCACCAAAGAAAACAGCAAGTTCAAAATAACCACCCAAGCAATGGCTTCAAAAAAACTCCCAAACATAGTCCCAACAAATAACAAGGGCACAAATGCTGCAATGGTTGTTAACACCCCAAAAGTGGCTGGCAATGCCACTTTTTGTGCCCCTTTGACCACATTTTCTATGGTATGACCTTTGTCTTGAATTTCTTTGTAGGCACTTTCACCAATAACAATTGCATCATCTACCACAATACCCAACACCAAGATAAAGCCAAACAACGATAACATATTAATGGTAACACCCAAATACCCCATCACCATAAATGTCCCCAAAAAGGCAACAGGCAATCCAATCATGACCCAAAAAGCCACTTTAAGGCGTAAGAATAGAGTAAGAATAATCAAAACCAGTAAAGCACCCAAAAATAAATTTTTAGTCATTAAATCAATACGTCCATGCACATAATGAGAAATATCCGACCAATGTGTTATATGTAAACTATCATCTAAGGTTTTTTGTTTGTCCTCCACGTATTTTTTGACCTTATTGGTAACGTCAATAATATCATCATCACCAATGGCATTAATGCGAATGGATAACGCCGTACCACCATCAAATTTGGCAAAACGAGAGGATTCGGCAAAGCCATCGGTAACTTCTGCAATGTCTTTGAGTTTTAAAACTGCACCATTGGGGAAAGAACGCACGATAATATTCTCAAAATCTTCTGCTGAGTCTTTTAAGCCCAATGCCCGCACCAAAATATCGCCCTTTTTAGATTTAATCGCACCTGCGGGTAAATCTAAAGACGAGGATCGAATGGCTAATGCTATTTCATCAAAGGTTAGATTATATTTTCGCAAAGTATTTTCAGAAACTTCAATACTGACCTCTAAATCGCGTGCGCCTTCGACTTTAACGGCTGAAATCCCAGGCAAGTCGATAAGGTCATCGCGCACATCAAAGGCAAACTCACGTAATTTCTTGGGTGAAACATCTCCGAATACGGAGACATAGATGGCTTGAAAGGCAACATCAAGCTGACTGACAATAGGCTTTTCAACTTGTTCAGGAAAGGAATTAATGCCATCAATTTTATTCTTAATGTCATTGGTAACCATACCTAAATCATAAGCATCATCCACTTCAACCAACGTAGAACCAGAATTTTCTAAAGCCGTACAAGTGATTTTGTCAATTCCATTGATGCCATTTAGTGCTTGTTCCACTTTTAAACAGACACCCTCTTCAACCTCTGAGGGTGAAGCACCAGGAAAAGCCACGGTAATATTAACCATACTAACCTGCGTGGTTGGAAACATTTCTTTGCGAATGGAGGCCATCGAAATCAAACCCACTAATATGATAATAACCATTAACAAATTAGCCGCCACGGGATTAACCGAAAACCAATAAATCAGACCTTTTCGCCAGTTATTCATGCTCATCTCCTGATTTATTTAGCAAGCACGAGTTTATCGCCCACTTTAATGTGAGACAGTCCCGTGGTAATCACTTTGTCCTTGGCATTAATGCCTGAGCTTATGTAATTAAAATCTGCATCGGCATAGGCAACCTTAATTTTTTTATAAGCCAAGGTTGATTGTGGAGAAAATACCTTAACTTGATTATCAAGTGTAACGTAACCTCGTTCGACTGGATAAACCTTAAAGAGTGTTTTGCCTTTTAAGTTAATGCTCACATAGGTATTGAATCGCAATGGAATCGCTTGTTGCGTAAAAGGGTGCGACACCTCAATCACAGCATAGTTGAACAAGGTTTTTGCATCGCGTTGGGCTTCGATACTGGCAATTGTGCCCTGCCACTGAACTTCGGGCATTTCTTGACTGGTAATTTTTACCGACACTTTTTGTGTTCCATCAAATTTATCCAAGCCACTGTTATGCAGTTGTTCATCCGATAAACTCATGCGAATTTCCGCAATTTCAGTTGATGCAATACTCGCCAATGGCGTTGATAAGTTAACAAATTGCCCAACATCCACCATTTTGGCAAGAATCACTCCAGAAAATGGTGCAACAACCGTGGTTTTTTCTAAATTTCGTTTGGCAAGTTTTAAATCGGCACGCGCTCCGGATAAAGCCGCTTTGGCACTGGCAACTTGCGGTAAGTTAAGATTTAATGGGTTTGGCTTACCTTTTTTACCGTATTTTTTCCAATCGCTTTTGGCTAAATCACTTTTGGCTTGTTGTAAATCCAAGTTGGCTTGTTGGGCTGCCACATTGGCTTGAGCACGCGTGACTGCCAATTGGTAATCAACAGGATCAATTTTAATCAAGGCATCGCCTTTGTTAAATTGGCTGCCGTTAATAAAATTATCCGACACAAAAACAATTCTGCCACTGGCTTCGGCAGAAATATTAATCTTGGTTTTGGGAATAACCAAACCATCGGATTTTATTGGTATGACAAAATCAATGGGGCTAACTTGAATAACTTCCACCGCAGGAATGATTTTTGCGTCCGCTTTTTTCTGTTCCTTTGGTTGTATTTTCATCATGATAAAAACCAAAAGTGCCGTGACGAATAAAACAACCATCACGGGTATTATTTTGTTTGATTTAGTTGTTGCTTTTGGGGTTCCCATTGGTGGCAATTGATAATTTGATTTAGACATAAGTTTTTTATTTCAGAAATATTTGTTATTTTACATGGTTAGGAAATGACTTTAAATAGACCAAAAGTCATTGATTTGCCGATTTAGTGCTAAACAAGCATGTTTGGCTTTATCAGCAAAGTCATCTTGGTATTTGCCTGCATAAATAATCCCACGCGAGGATGAAATAATTAAACCTGACTGTTTGGGATTGGAATTTAATCCCGCTTTTAAGGTGGCTGCAACATCGCCCCCTTGTGCGCCGATTCCAGGAATTAGCAAAGGCATATCACCAACAATTGAACGAATTTTCGCCAACTCTTGAGGATAGGTTGCTCCCACAACCAGCAACAGGTTTTTATTGCTGTTCCATTTATGAGCAGCATTTTCTGCCACTTGCTCATACAAGGTTTTACCATTTTCCATTTTTAAGTTTTGAAATTCATTCGAACCAGCATTAGAGGTTTTACACAAAGCAATCACGCCTTTATCGGCATAATCCAAAAAGGGTTGCAAAGAATCGTGACCAAGATACGGATTAACGGTCACCGCGTCGGCTTGGTATTTTTCAAAGGCTTCAATGGCATACTGTTGGGCTGTTGTTCCTATATCTCCACGCTTAGCATCGAGAATTACAGGAATATTAGGGTACTTTTCATGAATATAGGCAATAATATTTTTTAAATCATTTTCAGCAGAAATGGCTGAAAAGTGAGCTATCTGAGGCTTAAATGCACAAATATTATCGGCAACTGCATCGACAATTTTAACTAGCCAGCTAAATAATTCCAAGCCAAGTGCATTAATCTTGCCCCTATTGGGGTCAAGACCCACGCAAACCAATGAATTGTTTTGCACTTGTGCTTGGTATAATTTATCAATAAACTTACTCATCATGACTTGAAAACTCTATGGAAAAATCCTATTTTAACTGAACTTGACAACAATTTACATGTCCATTAGTGCTATGAAACAAATACTTATCTTTTGCTTTACTTTATTTACCACAATAGCTCAGGCTGTATTACCAACATCAGTAGACGGAACAGCCGTACCTTCACTTGCACCAATTTTGGAAAAAGTGATGCCTGCGGTGGTCAATATACACTCAACCACACGGCAAAAAATAAATACCCGAAGCCAATCATTTTACAACTGGTATTACGGTTTGCCTAATGTTCCACAAGAGCGTGTTACACAATCATTGGGTTCTGGTGTTATTGTGGATGCAAAAAATGGTTATATCTTAACCAACAACCACGTCATTAATGATGCCACAGACATTCAAGTGTCCTTACAAGATGGACGTAGTTTTTCTGCCAAACTTATCGGCACAGACGAAGGAACAGACGTAGCGGTTATCAAAATTAATGCAAAAAACCTTTCGCAAGTCAGTTTAACCGATTCTAAACTGCTGCGTGTCGGTGATTTTGTTGTCGCTGTAGGTAATCCATTTGGATTAGGTCAGACCGTGACTTCGGGCATTATTTCGGCTTTAGGCCGCACCAGCTTGAAGGGTCTTGGTTATCAAAACTTTATTCAAACTGATGCTTCCATCAACCCAGGCAATTCAGGTGGTGCACTAATCAACCTCAAAGGGGAATTGGTCGGCATTAATACTGCCATTTATTCACCCAGCGGTGGCAATGTTGGCATTGGTTTTGCCATACCCTCTTCCTTGGCGAGTCGCATCATGAAACAATTGATTAATTTTGGTCAAGTCAGGCGTGGCTCACTTGGTGTCGAAGTGCAAGACATCACCGCTGATTTAGCTCGTGCCTTTAATTTAGACAACAACGGTGGCGTCATCATCACAGATGTGGAAATCGAATCCCCTGCAGATTCTGCTGGTTTACAGGCAGGAGACATTATAACAGAACTCAATGGCATCAAAATTCAGAACCAACACGATTTTGACAACCAAGAAGGCTTGTTTGAACTCAACACTCCAATTGACATCAACTATATTCGCAATGAAAAACACAGATATTCTCAAACTAAAATTAATGCATTTGATCGCAAAGAATTTGATGGCAAAGAATTGCACAGATTATTGACTGGAGCACACTTCATCAATTTACCCGCTCGATTAAAAAGCCAATACCAAGGTGTTTTGATTGATGAAATTAAACGCGGAAGCCTAGCGTGGAATCAAGGATTGCGTAGTGGTGATTTAATTACAACGGCAAACAAGAAGGAAATAACAAACCTGAAACAACTTAAGATTGTGTTGGATAAGTCACGAAAATCACCCGTTTTAAATGTATACAGAAATTACAGAAATTATATTTTAGTCTTAGAATGATGGCATTAAATAGACTTTGAGTTAATAAAATTTTATCATACTGGGTGTTTTATCAATTTGAAAACCTCAGTGACAGGATTTACATTTAATCAACTATTTGAATATTGCAAAAAAGGAGAGGTGCAAAATGTACTCGATGCACTCGGCGATAGAGATACGCAGACTGTGGTCGATGAGCGTGGTCACAGCTTGCTTTGTATTGCATTAAAAAATGGTCATACTTTATTAGTCAAATCATTCCTTTCTGAAGGATTCAAATTTACAACGAAAAATCCCCCACTTGTATCTGCCTGCCAATACCTAAAAGATGAATGCGATTGCTTAAATCTGGCTTTGCAAATAGATGACAATATCAATGCAGCGACACCTACCAACAGAACTGGCTTGATGACCGCCTGCCTTCTTGGGCATTTAAACAAAGTACAACTGTTATTATCATTGAATGCAGACATAAATCGTCAGGACATATACGGCAACACTGCACTCCTTGAAGCGGTTCAATCAAATAAAAAAGCCATAGTTAAATTAATTCTGCAACATCATCCAAAAATCAATCACGCCAATAGCCAAAAAGAAACCGCTCTGATTTTAGCATTAAGACAAAAAACACCCTCTGAAGATATTGTTTTGCAATTACTGCAAGCCCAAGGGGATCCTGAAATAGTCGACAGTAAAAATCGCTCTGCTTGGTTAATTGCCAAACAAAAGCACCCTAAAATCTCGCGTTTAATTGAAAAACACTTAAATAGCGTTAACCAAATTGAATTGCCTTTTTTTACTAACAGTTATGAAAGCACTCCAAAACAACCCGTTGATGACACAGAAAAAATCAGCAATGCTTCGCCACAATTATCCAGTCAGCAAATAGAAACCCCAAGCAAAGCCAATAAACCGCTATTTATTCAAAAAGAGCCTGCCCAATCAAACCAAAAAGAGTGGTTTCATGCTGCAAAACAAGGCAACTTAGGCGGTCTTAATCGCATGATAATCGAAGGGATAGACATTGATTGCACTGACAACAAAGGTTGCACTGCATTAATTCGAGCTTGCGGTCATTCCCGTCGAGCCGTTGTTTCTTTTTTATTACAACAAAATGCCAATATTGAAGCACGATCTGATAATGGTAGCACGGCTTTATCCTCAAGTATTATTGGCAATTGTCGCCGTGTGGCGGGTTTGTTGTTAGATAAAAACGCCAATCCAAATGGACTTGGCCCTGCTGATTATTCCTATGCCACCATTGCTGCTGCAGGATGGAATGATGCCATGTTAAGTATTTTATACCGTTATAAGGCGGATATTTTCATTGTCAATAAACACCAGCAAACCTTATTACACATTATCGCACAAGCTGCCGAATACAATAACAACATCAATAATGCCAAGTCCTGTTTTACTTTTTTGCTTGATCATGGCTTAGACATCAATGCTAAAGACAAGTATGGCAATACCGCACTTATGCTTTTATGTGGTGCACATAAAAAGAGCTACAATGTTGATGACAGAAGCATTGCTTCGTTGACTTATCTAATCCTTAAACTCGGAGCAGCCGCTGCGCCAACTAATGAGCAACAACGCTCCGCTCTTGATGCCGCTCACTACCATAAATTGCTTCAAACTAAAGGCGTTTTAATGAATGCCTTATCTTGGAACGACAGTTAATTTGGTAATGTGAAAATGCCAAGTAAATCACAAATCCAAAAAATATTTGCCCAAAATCATGCCCTGATTATCAAAGCTGTTTCCTTTCAAAGACCTGAGATAAAAGGACTCACTGCCGAAGATATCGAACAAGAAGTCTGCATTAAATTATTAAATTTAATAAAAAGTGACCCAAAAAATGAAAAGATTTCGTCTTATAGTTACATATACAGGATAACAGCCAACGTCATCATAGATTTGGCTCGTAAAAATCAAAAGCTCAAAGGTGAAATGACTATTCCTGATGAAAATGATGAAGAGTATTATGCTCCCAATCTTATTTCAGAGGCATCTAATCCAGATGAAGGTCATGCCAATGAAGAAATGATTAAACGCGTACTGGTTGTAATTGAAACATTAAAAGAAAGTCGGCGTATTGCAGTAAAATTGCGATTGCAAGGATTTTCGGTAAAAGAAATAGGTGAAATGACTGGTTGGTCTTTTCACAAAGCAGGCAACCTTTCAAAAAGAGGAATGAAAGATTTAAAAGATAAACTGCATGAATTAGGCATTGAATATGAAATTAACTGAACAACAATTATCACAACTCTTTAAGCAAGCCAAAACATCGCCGATTGATTCGTCGATTGAAAGCTTAAATGATTTTTCACATGCATCGAATGCACGAATTACTGCTGCTGAAAAAATTGCTGATAACAGCCATTTAAGTGCGAGTTACCAAGTGATTAATCAATTGCAAGATTGGTCCAAGTCTGTTGCTAGTGATATGGCATCAGCCAATCAATCAACCCGCTCTTCTGTATTTGAAGGACTGTTTTCATGGTTGAGACCTGCATTAGCCACTGCAGCTTTAGCCTCTATTGTTTACATCAGCTATCCACAGTTTGATTCTTCACAAGTCACACCACTGACTTCTCCTAGCAAAGAAGTGTTTACTGCCAACTTTGAAGACACCGTGCCTAATAGGTCTGCTCAAACACAAACCAAAACATCAAACAAAGTAACAGATGATATTATTTACTCTGGTGGCTTTGGCTAAAATTAGTCAATAAAATCTCTCTAGGAAAGTGTATTGTAACCCTTGGGTTATAATACACTTTTTTTTATACATGAAAATACTGGCATGGCGTTATCCACACTCATTCAAGAACTCCAAAAACAATACCAACTTGACAAGAGAGAAATTGAAGTTGTTATGACCTACGTGTTAAAAATTAATACCGCGGGATTGTTTATTTACGATGAAAAACTGCAACAACTGCAATTAGACACAATTCACCAATTACTGAAAAAAAGACAACAAGGCATGCCGTTTGCATACTTAACAGGCACAAAAGATTTTTGGTCACTGAGCTTGAATGTAAATGAATACACGTTGATTCCACGACCCGAAACAGAATTGATTGTTGAATACGTTTTGGAAAAAACCCCTAGCGATTTTGATGGCTCAATTCTTGATTTGGGAACAGGCACAGGTGCCATTGCCTTAAGCCTAGCACTTGAGCGACCAAAGGCAAACATTTTTGCTATCGACCAATGCAGTAAATGTGTTGCAACAGCCATGAGTAACAAAGATAAGCATCAGATTACCAATGTTACTGTATTGCAAAGCAATTGGTTTGAAAACCTAACTGGCAAACGCTTTGATTTTGTCATTTCCAACCCACCCTATATTGCCAAAGATGATTGCCATTTATCTGATTTACTATTTGAACCACGAAGTGCCTTGGTAGCCGATAAAAAAGGCTATTCAGAATTAGAGCATATCATTAACCACGCCAAACACCACATGACAAAAACGGCACAATTGATTTTGGAACATGGATACAATCAATCCGAAGTTGTGCAACAAAAACTTAAGTCCAATTGTTATTTAAATGTTAAATCTCACCGTGATTTAGCAGGCATCCAACGAATTACCACTGCTGATGTGCCAAAATCTTGCTATTAAATGTTCAAAATTATACAATCTATCCATTAATTGCATTAACCAAGTACCATTATTATGAAAACATCCATTATTCAAAAATTATCAATCGCATTGATGTGTGCATCATCACTTGCCACGGCACAAGTAGCACCAACAGACCAAGATTTTGCTGATGTAGAAAATCTTCCTGGCTGGGTTATATCAAACCAATCTTCCCCCATGGGTGACTCTTCTTGGTTTCAGGGAACCGATCAACAAACCATTTTTATTGCCCAAGATGGTGAACCTAATTCTTATATAGCTGCCAACCACCGCAATACTCGTTCATTAGCTGGCACTCCAGGGACTATCTGCAACTACCTTATCATGCCAGAATTAGGCAATCTTGAATCCGTCTCTTTTTATACGCGTTCTCGAATAGCCAGCAATAATTTCACTGTATTTCCCGATCGTTTATACCTAGTTTATAGCCCAACAGGTGAAATCAACACAGGCAATTGCACTGACGGTTTTGGTGACTTTTCCGAAACTTTATTGGTTATTAATCCTGACTTAAGCAAATCAACAGATGCTACCATTGGTTACCCTTTACAAACTTGGCAACAATTTAGTGCCACTATTGGTGGCAATGGACGCGTCGCTTTTGTTTACTATGTCGAAGATGCCGGGTTTTATGGCAACAACTCCAACTACATTGGCATCGATTCAGTACAATGGGTTCTAACACCTACACCTGTCGGCCCAATGAATTTTAATCCTTGGGAATAAATTTAATTTAACAAACCTTTAGAGACCTTTAATACAAAAAACACCTCTTTGGTAGAGGTGTTTTTTATGCCTACAAGCTCATTGGTTTTCCCCATTCTTATTTCCACTGTACCAGAATTTTGCAAAGGTCTCGATGAATGCTAATCTATTTAAATTTAATACTTGCATTTAACGATTACAAGTGTAACAATTAAAACTCGTTTACAACTGTAATTCATAATGAGTGAAAAATCAAATAAAAAGATCAGCCCATCTGAAGCAAAAATATTGCATGTATTATGGCAAAAACAACCACTTAG
>JALSIL010000341.1 GCA_026990095.1 Lysobacterales bacterium | reverse complement strand
GTGTTTCATTTTTGATGCAATGATTTTTAAACCTGCATCTTCGAATCTTTGGTAAATTTGTCCAATTACATTTTTTGCTACTGCATCTGGTTTTATGATTGACAACGTTTGTTCAACTGCCATAATTATTTTAACTCCACTTAATTTTTAAGAAAATATTCTTTTATTTTCTTAACGTTACATAAAATATTTAACCTAATATTTTAACTTACCCTTGATTTATTTTGAATCAAAACCTTAAGATTTCATTAGATTAAACCTAAAAAACGCGATTATACATGGTTTTGCGTAAGATTAATGCATAAGTTTTACTTTTCCAATAGTTTTTCTCCCCTCATACGAACGTTTGAATTGTAATAGAAAATTCAATCAGATAAAATAGCCATACAATCACAACAAACACTTTAAAAATGACAGTTTTATCAACCAAAGAAAAAATTCTTAATACAACTGAAAAACTTATCTCAGAAAAAGGGTTTTCAGGCATTTCTTTGCGCACCATTAGCACCCATGCTAAGACAAATTTAGCTGCCGTCAATTACCACTTTGGTAATAAAGATAAATTAATTGAAATGATGTTAGAAAGAAGGCTTGATACGCTGTTCGAATTGCGCGTCAATCTTTTGGATGAGTTAGAAAGTGGAAGTGTAAAACCCTGTAACTTAAAACATGTTTTAAAAGCATTTATAGCCCCCGCTTTAACCATGAGTAACGATAAGCATCAAGGAGGCAAACGTTTTATGCTTGTTCTTGCTCGTGCTTACGCTGAAAAAAGTGAGTTTCTACACAGTTTGCTAAGTAAAAGATACGCAAACATAATAAAAAGGTTCGCACAATCCATTCAAAGAGCAAGTCCTCACCTGAGTGAGAGCACTGTCTTTTGGCGTTTTCACTTCATTATGGGGTCACTCATATACGTTATGGCAGATTTTGGGGCATCAACTAAAACATCAGACTTGAGTGAATCAGATTATTTCAACCTTTGTTGTAATGAATTAATCGAATTTGCATTAGCTTCTTTGACTCCATCAAAATAAATAAATGATGACTCTGCTTCTTTTACTTCTGACTCTCTTAACTCTGCTATCAAGTTTTTATTTTGTAAAACTAACGTATTTTTCACTAGCCTTTGTGGGTTTTATTTTGGCATTTAAGTTTTTCTCATTAATCTCTCAAAATCAATTTTTATTTCTCATCATCCCCACAACAATTATTGCTTTAATTTTAACCATTAACAAACTGCGACTCCAGCTTATAACTAAGCCTATCTTTCATGCATTGAAAAAAGCCAATTCAAATTGGCAAAACTTCAAAAGAATAGACAATGGGTGGTTTTCCACTGAATTCGAACGCTCAATCTTTCAGGGAAAACCACAGTTCATTAAACTAAAACATAAAGCAGAAACAAGACAAAGCATTCCACAAGAAGCTGAGTTTTACTCCATTATAATGGATTCGAAAATAAACAATTTTACCAAAATAAACAAACTATCTGCTTTGGGTGCTACCGCATTATTAATCAATAAATGCTATAATGGGCAAGGTTTTTCAAGTAGTGACATATCACAAACATTAACCAATATTGGTAAAGTTAACCCAATAATTTCAGCAATTATCGGCATTTTAAATTTAGACTCTTTAACAAGCTTTATACACCATTTTGCCAGTCGTAAACAAAAAGAGAAATACCTGCCACTTTTTGCTTCTGCTAAAATGCTGCCCTTCCTTAAGCCAACTTCTCTTTACGAAACTCTCGATTCGCAAAAATCCTCTATTGAAGGCAGAATTGAAAAAAAGTTCGTTAAAAATAAAGAAATTATGGGCATACGAGTGTCTTTCCAAGACGTCATCTTACTTGGCACTTCGCAATCTAATTGTTTTTACATTAATGTCAATATCAAAGATTTTAACAACCAATTTAAAAACAAAACTAACTTAGGAACTGCCATTTGCATTATCAACAAGGAAATTAAAAATGTCACTTATAAAAAAGGCTTAAAAGCCTACGACGACTTTTTGCATTATTTTTCCTGCACTGGCAACAATGTCTTTATACCATTGACCCACATTATCAATGAAGAACACGGAATCGGAAAAGGACTAGAATACCTCTATAAAAACCAATGCCACGCCAGTAATATTTGGCCACTTGCTACATCAATTCCAACCAATAAAACAGCCACCTTAACTTCGTGGTACTTTGCTCACCTGCAAAAACAAAATGGCAGACAACTCTTAAGTTTTCGAGTGGTTTTATCTAAACTTAATGAGCAATTTAGTCAATGCTTAAAACTGCAGCTCGCTAACAAAATGGCCTTACATAATAATTTAGAAGACCCTT
>JALSIL010000340.1 GCA_026990095.1 Lysobacterales bacterium | reverse complement strand
AAAAGATTTTGTCTTTGCCCACAACTCAGCCGATCCAAAAGCTGTGGCAACTGCACTTTCTCGTGGGGCATTTGAATACCAAGGGCAAAAGTGTTCAGCAGCAAGCCGAGCTTATATTCCAGCTTCCATTTGGGAGCAAGTGAAAGATTATTTAGCCGCTGATTTGGCTGATTTCAAAATGGGCACAACCCGTGATTTTAGCAATTTCATTAACGCCGTTATTGATGAACGTTCAT
This sequence comes from Lysobacterales bacterium, assembly GCA_026990095.1. Lineage (GTDB taxonomy): Bacteria > Pseudomonadota > Gammaproteobacteria > Xanthomonadales > Marinicellaceae > NORP309. The sequence continues at coordinate 2,108 of JALSIL010000340.1, read as the reverse complement.
TCGATAAGATTGAAGGCTTTATTCAATACGCCAAAGATGCCGATGATGCCGAAGTCATTATGGGTGGCAGTTGTGATAAATCGGTGGGATATTTTATCGAACCAACTGTTATTTTAACCACTAACCCGACATTCAAAACTATGGTTGAAGAAATATTCGGACCCGTATTAACCATCCTTGTATACGATGATAACAAGTTAGATGAAACCTTAGAATTGTGCGATAAAGGCTCACCTTACGCCTTAACAGGAGCAATACTGGCACAAGACAGGTATGTAATTAACCATATGGCTGATAAGTTACGCTTTGCAGCAGGTAACTTCTACATCAACGACAAGCCAACAGGTGCCGTGGTCGGACAGCAACCCTTTGGTGGCGGACGTGCTTCAGGGACAAATGATAAAGCGGGTTCAGCATTAAATTTATACCGTTGGATGTCTCCAAGAACGGTAAAAGAAACGTTTGTGCCACCAACGGATTACCGCTATCCTTTCTTGGGTTAATAATACCAGTCCCAAAAATAAGAATTGTAGGTTGGCCATGCCCACCGACTTTGTTTGAGTAGCCTCGATAAATATAGTGTTCTAAAATGGTGGGTTAACCCACCTTACAGAGTTGCGTTTTCTTATCGAAATTTGAGGTATTTATAAATCATCAATTGATAAAAGCATCCTTAACTCCCAGCCTGCCCTGCTAACCAGTTTTTAATTGGTAGGGAGTTTATAAGCTTTAACCCGATATTCCGAAACGGTTTTTTAATGTGTTCATCGTCTTTAAAGAGGTGATGAAGTAGCGACATCATTTCTGAGGTTTCTTTGACTTTTGAGATGCGTCTTCTTTGGTATTTACGCAAGGCTTGGTGCAACAAGTCATTATCTTTTAGCACAGATGGCTCAAGAACTTTGAACAATTGTTGAATATCACCGATACCCAGATTAACGCCTTGCCCTGCAAGAGGGTGTACGCCATGAGCACTGTCTCCGCACAACACAATGCGCTTTTTGAAATATTCTTGTGCGTATAATTGTGTGAGTGGAAAAACGGCTCGTTTTGAGAGTAAAGTTATTCGTCCAAAATCTTTACCAATGGCTTGTTTCACCCCTTTTTCAAATGTTTTTTGGTCACATTCTAACCAATGCTCAGCTTGTGGTTCTGGCAAACTCCATACAATTGAAAATATTTTTTCCGCTTCATTAATCGGTAATATTCCAATCGGTCCACCTGCGTTAAAAGCTTGAAGTGCGGTTTGTGTTGGTGCATTTTCAATTTGGATATAAGACACCAAACCCTTTTGATGGTAAGGTGTCTCTTTGGTTTTGATTTGTGCAAATGCACGAACAAAGGAATTTCGCCCTTCTGCTGCGATTAGCAAACGTGATTTGTATTTATCTCCATTGCTTAATTCTACTCGAATTTGCAAACCTTCATTTTCTATGGTCTTTATTTGTGTTTGTTGCAATGTTTCGCATTGACCATCCAGGCTATTCCAAGCAGCTTGTACTAGGTTGTTATTTTCCAATAAACAACCCAAATAATCTTGCTGAGCATAGTCTGCCTCAAAAGCAATCTCGCCATCTCCACGGTTATCCCAAACCTGCATTTTGCTGTACGATTGGATTCGCTCTTGAAGCAGATGATTAAATATGCCTAACTCTTTTAAGTAATTGATATTATCAGCAGAAATAGCTGATACGCGTAAGTCTCGAGGTGATTTTTGCTTAATTGTACTCGTGGCTTTGGCTTCAATAAGTAGAACCGACAAGCCTTGTCTGCTCGCAGCAACAGCAGCAATCGAACCTATCATGCCACCACCTGAGATGATTATATCCACACGTTTCATGCTTTTTTCCTCAAGAGTTGTGGAATTTCACCACGGTAGCCAGAGGCACGGTGAAACAGCTCTCGTTTTAAATACTTTGATTGGTTTAAGGCAAACAAACCGATTGACCGCAATGCCGCAACAATAGGCTCATCTATTTTAAACCAAGACATGAGGTCATCGGTGTATCGCATGGTTTGCTGTTGATCGGTATTGATGGCATTTTGGTAGGCATTTAAAGTTTCTTCTGCACCAATGTCTTGGGATTTATGGGTTATTTCTTTTATTA
>JALSIL010000339.1 GCA_026990095.1 Lysobacterales bacterium | reverse complement strand
GCGTACAATCGCTTCAACGGGCAGGGCTTTAAGTTTTTTTACTACTACCGCTCGTTTGATTAAGTCATCATTGGCATCTTTAATGACTTCTTGCACTGGTGTGCCAGTCAGGTGGTTTGCGATAATATCTTTGGATTGAGCGAACCAAAAGTTGGAAATTTGCGTCAGTAATTGCCCTTTTTGTGGAATCACATCAGGTAAAACCACATCAAATGCACTTAAACGGTCGCTGGCAACCATTAATAGGCGTTTACCATCAATTTGATAAACATCTCTGACTTTTCCTTTATGAATTAGCGGTAAATTAATCATGATTGAAGTAAAATGCTCAACTTTAGAAAGATGCATTCTAACATTTTAGGTTTAAAAATATACTCAATATGATAAGTTTTGGTTCAATAATCGGTTCAATCATTGGATTTAAGTTCGGTGGCTATTTTGGCATGTTTTTCTTTGCCTATTTAGGCTACCAGGCCGAAAACTGGGTGATGGAAAATATGTTTGGGCGTGTTTCTCGCAAACAACGCATCCAAAAAAGTTATTTTGAAGCCCTTTTTGTATCACTTGGTAAGCTTGCTAAAGCTGATGGTGTTGTGACTAAAGATGAAATTCGCAAATGCGAAGCCGTTATGCAACAAATGCGTTTGGATACAAAACAACGCAATCGAGCCATCGAGTTATTTAACCTAGGCAAAGCTCCTGCAAGTAATATCGATCCCTATTTACATAATTTGATGAAAGAATCACGGGGTTCGTATACAGTCAAACAAATGTTTATGGATGTGATGATTGAAGTGGCAATAGCAGAAAACAACATCAATCAAGCTGAATTGAATTTTTTAATATCGTTGTGTCAGTCGATTCGTTTTCCACAAAACATTTTCATTACTTTACTGCGTATGCGTGGTTTTAATGTCAATAATGGTAATCAACGCCAACACTCACAACAAAACCATTCGCAACAATGGCAACGTAAAGCCACAACGAGTCCATACCAAACTTTAGGTGTTTCATCATCGGATAGCAAGGCAGTCATCCGACGTGCCTATAAAAAACTCATGAGTCAAAATCATCCCGATAAACTTATCGCCAAAGGTTTGCCTCCAGAAATGATAGAACTTGCTAAAACCAAAACCCAAAACATTCAAGCGGCTTGGGAAGAGATAAAAATCAGCCGTGGTTTTTAGCATTGCTTGTTAACATCATTTGAATTAAACTATTCAATAAAACAACGAGTAAACTATGATTTTAAACTGGATAGATTGGTCGATTATTGTCGCTTTTATAGGCTTAAGTTGGTACTTGAGTACCCAATACAAGAAGCAAAAAATTCAAAACTTGAATGATTACTTTTTGGGTGGTCGTGATTTGCCATGGTATGTAGCAGGGATTTCTATGGTGGCAACCACTTTTGCGGCTGACACACCACTAGCAGTCGCAGAAATTGTGGCACTCAATGGCATATCGGGCAATTGGATTTGGTGGAATGCCTTGGCAGGTGGTTTATTAACCGCCATCTTCTTTGCCAAGTTATGGCATCGTTCGGGTGTTTTGACCGAAGCTGAACTCATCGAATTGCGTTATTCAGGAAAAGCTGCAAGGTTTTTAAGAAAATTTAAAGGCGCATATTTGGGTTTATTTATGAATGCTTTGGTTATTGGTTGGGTTAACTTAGCCATGATTTCAATCATCCAAGTGTTGTTAGGCTTATCAAATGAACAAGCCTTTTGGGTGGTGGCAGCTTTGATGTTGTTTGTGACTTTTTATTCGACCATTTCTGGGCTACGTGGCATTGCTCTTGTCGATGTTATGCAATTCACCCTTGCTATGGTTGGCAGTTTTTTATTAGCTTGGTTTGTTTTAAAATCACCAGAAGTTGGCGGACTTGATGGCATTGTTTCCAAGTTGGGAGATAAAGGCACGTTAAACTTTTTTCCACAAATCGGTGGAGATTCTGCTTCGCAAATTTGGGTTTTACCCATGGGTTCGTTAATTGGTTTTATGGCTTTTCAATGGTGGGCAAGTTGGTATCCAGGGGCAGAACCTGGCGGTGGTGGTTATATTGCTCAACGCATGATGAGTACCCGTACCGATAAAGACTCACTCAAAGCAACCGTACTGTTTCAAGTGATGCATTATTGTGTGCGTCCGTGGCCTTGGATTTTGGTTGGACTCGCTGCTATTATTCTTTACCCTGAAATTGCTGCCGATGAAAAACGCTTAGGTTTTGTTTACACCATTCGAGATTTTCTGCCAACTGGTGTAAAAGGATTACTCGCCGCTGCCTTTTTGGGTGCTTACATGAGCACCATCTCAACCCAAATCAATTGGGGTGCGGGTATGAT
>JALSIL010000338.1 GCA_026990095.1 Lysobacterales bacterium | reverse complement strand
CCGCTGAAGAGGATGAACCACCCAATCCAAATAGTCGCTTTATAAAACCAAATAAGTTATTAAGACCTTGCATGATGCCACCTGGGAGGAAGATAACAACGATCATAAATACCAAGCCTAACGTTAAATGCCAGCCTTCTCCTACAAAAGGACTAACCACAGTTACCATGAATTCTTGCATTCCTGCTGGTAAAAAATCGAAAATATTATGTAGTTCACTGTCGTTAAGTGCAGAGAATATATTTTCAAAATATTTAATAATTGTCGCACCTAGCATTGGACCGATCAAAGTACCTACACCACCAAGAATGGTCATTAATACTACCTCACCCGATGCTGTCCATTGCATACGCTCAGCACCAGCGAGTGGGTCGATTGAGGCTAATAAACCACCTGCCAAACCAGCATACATACCAGAAATAACAAACGCGGTTAAAAGATAAGGGCGTGTATTAAAACCTGTATATTTCATACGCGTTTGATTTGATTTGATGGCACGAAGCTTCATGCCAAACGGTGAACGAAATATTTTTAATGAAATATAAAAGGCAATAATTAACATCACTGCTGCCACATAAAAACCAAAATATCCATCCATGGACTTTATTAAAGTTCCAAAAAGGTTAGTTGAAGGGATACCGTCAGTAACGGCAATTCCCGCCATTGCGTCTAAAACGCGTGGATCTTGTTGGCTAAGCTGTAAACCTGTTTCACCGTTTGTAATGGGTGTAAATACAGAGTACGCAAGACTGTATGCCATTTGCGCAAATGCCAACGTTAATATAGAAAAGTAAATACCAGAGCGGCGCAAACTTAAATAACCAATGACCAATGCAAACACGCCTGACACAATCATCGCTAAAATAATTGCAGGTAGTATATTCATGGTTAATAACTTAAACGACCAAACAGCGGTATAAGAACCTATGCCTAAAAATGTAGCATGACCAAAGGATAGATAACCTGTTAACCCAAACAAAATATTATAACCAATAGCAAAAATCCCAAAGATTGCAAATTTCTGTAAAAGATCAGGATAATTAGCTCCTAGTGGCGTAAGCCAGATTGGAGCTGATAAAACCACCGCTGAAAAGATAAGCATGATAAGGGGATTACTTGATAGTATTTTCTTAATCATTTCATTAATCCTCAAAAACGCCTTCGCGTCCCATTAATCCACGAGGTCTAACTAACAAAATAACCACCGCAACAAGATAAATAATAATTTGGTCGATGCCAGGAAGTATCGCCTTAACTTCATTCATCGAAGCAAAGGACTGTAACAGCCCCAGCATAAAGCCTGCGAGCACGGCACCACCGAGTGACCCCATACCACCAACCACAACGACAACGAAAGATAGCACAAGAAAATCCATGCCCATGTGATAATCAGGAGGCAGTATCGGCGCATACATTACACCAGCAAGCCCTGCGACAACGGTTGCAATACCAAAGACAACCGTAAAACGTTTTTGCACATTTATACCGAGTAACTCCACCGTTTCACGGTCTGCCATACCCGCTCTTACCACCATTCCGAAAGTCGTAAATTTCAAAAATGCAAAAACAGCAGCGATAATACTCAAAGAAAAAGCAAGGTAGATAAGCCGCCACCAAGGGTAAACTAAGTTTTCATTTAAACCAAAAAATGCACCAACGGCTGCACTACCAGAAACAATCTCAGGCGCTGGAGTAGGAATTGGATTTGCACCGAAGAAGTGTCTAATGATCTCTTGAATAACAATAGCCAAACCAAAAGTTACGAGGATTTGATCGGCGTGCTCACGTTTATAGAAATGCTTGATTAAGCCACGCTCCATTATAACGCCTACTAGTAGCATCACAGGAATGGCAAAAAATATGGACAAAGGGACGGAGTAGTCGATGATGGCAGTACCCGTGTCCCCCCACCAAATTTCTAAATAAGGAGTTTCTTTATAAGCGTCAAAAAAGGTGATGCTTTCATCTTTTACTTTCTTGGAAATGGTAAGGATTTTATTAAACAGAACCGCACAAAAAGCTCCCATCATAAACAAAGCGCCGTGAGCAAAATTCACCACGCCGAGTGTGCCGAAGGTGAGAGTAAGACCTAAGGCAATAAGTGCATAAGCACCACCCTTGTCTAGGCCGTTGAGTAATTGAATTAGTATTGCATCCATAGCGGTATTTTAGTTTCCTTATCTAAAACTCTATTCTTATCTTGTTTAAAGATCTTTTAAAAAAGTCTCTCAATAGTACTAAAAATCAGTATATCTAGAGGCTTTTTTAAAAGAAACTATAATGATATTTAAAAACATCACATTGCGTGATTAAATCTATAATCGAAAAAAAACCCTATCACCAAAC
>JALSIL010000337.1 GCA_026990095.1 Lysobacterales bacterium | reverse complement strand
AAATATTTACTAAACTCTTACAAAACAAACAACGATCAAATTGTTGGTCATAAAATTCATTTTGTCACACAAAGTACGTCCAATGAAAAAACACTTTCCGTTTTGAAGCAGTTCTCCCCTATTGATGAAGCTTTCATGATTGTTACCAAGCCTGATGGCACTCAAAAGAAATTTAATATGTATGATGATGGCAAGCACGGCGACAATAGAGCAAATGACGGAATGTTTGGAGGGGACTTTAGTGCATTACAATCTGGAGGTTACACAGTTCAAATCAATGCTTTAGGAAACAACCCTGATGGCACTCCATTTTTTAGAACAAGTGAGCATTTTGTTCCTGTAATTGAACAAAACATCTCTTTAAGCTCTAATAAAGCATCTGCTGCTGCTATAAGTGACAACAGATTAAATATCACTTTTAACGTCAATGACAGTTTAAAGTCAGAAAACAAGAGCTATCGTATTATTGCAGAGGTATGGGGCAAAAACAAAACTAACGGTAAAAATCAATTTAGTACGCAAGGCACTAAAAACAGCATGAAACCAGTCTCTTGGATTAGTACCATGACCCCTGTGGAAAACAATCAACTCAGTATTGAATTAGATGCTCGATGGATGGAAATGGCTAATGTGTCTGATTCTTTAGAATTACGCAATTTAAGAATCGAAGATGGAGACCACTTTATCCCATTAATAACACAAGAGAAAATGGCATTAAATGTTTCATCAATGCCACAAATGAAAAGCAAGAAGTTCGATGGTTCAATCACTGAAGAGATGATGATGGGAGAGAAACCCACACAACTCAATGAAACCAAAGGTTCTGGGACAAAATTATTGCTCGTCCATGGCTATTGTTCCAGCGATGTCTGGGGATCTTATCAGTACCAGTTCAGTAATTCTGCAAAATTTACTGATTTTAATCAAAACATCTCTCATAACACTTTTGCCCAACGCATTAAAAACTTTGGTTCCACTTGGAATTCTTTTGGAATTGTCGCTCATTCCCAAGGTGGAGCTGCAAGCTTACACCTTTATACCTATTATTGGAGTGGCTTAGATTATTCAACTTCTGGTAAAAGAATGATTCAATCGGTAGGCACACCCTATCACGGAACTCCAATTGCTGGTAACTTAGCAGCGCTTGGCAATGTATTTGGTGTAGGTTGTGGTTATAACAGTAACCTTACTACATCTGGAGCTTCTTCTTGGTTAGCTGGAATCCCAACGTGGGCACGCAGTAAAGTTAATTACTTTACCACTTCAAATACGGACAGATGGTGGCAGTATAATTACTGTTCACTCGGAACGGATTTATTCTTATCAGATCCTGATGATGGTGTTATCGAAAAATTCCGTGGGCAGTTAAGTGGTGCGACAAATCGTGGTCATAAAACTGGTTGGTGTCATACATTAAGCATGAACTACAGCGGACAAACCAGTGACAGTAATCGCAACTATAGCATGAGTGCTAATGCAAACCGCTAATCACTAAGTATTATTAAAGGATTAAAAAAGGGTTTCAGTTGAAACCCTTTTTTTATTACCTAAAACTGTCAGAATACATTATAATCAAACGCTTGTTTTCTTACAGAATAATCAATGAACAAGAATTGGTTTCCGCATGTCACCGTTGCAACAATTGTTGAAAAAGATGGTAAGTTTTTAATGGTTGAAGAAGACTTACATGGCAAAAAACTGTTAAATCAACCAGCAGGTCACTTAGATGAAGGTGAAACGCTTGTGCAAGCCGCTATCCGTGAAACTCAAGAAGAAAGCGCTTGGCAAGTTGAAATTTCACACTTAATTGAATTTTCTCAATGGACATCACCGAACAGTAATACGCATTTTCTAAGGGCATGTTTTGCTGGTAAAGCCATCAAACATTTTCCCAAGCAAAAACTGGATGACGGAATTATTCGAGCCTTATGGATGAGTAGAGATGAAGTGAAACAAAATTCACAGCGATTACGCAGCCCTCTTGTATTAGACCATATTGACCACTATATTGCTGGCAAAAGATATGATCTCGATTTTTTCAGTTATTATGACAAACAACAAAAATAAAAAAATAATTGTTGGCATGTCCGGTGGTGTCGATTCATCGGTTAGTGTCGCCCTACTTCAGCAACAAGGTTTTGCTGTGGAAGGTATGTTTATGAAAAATTGGGAAGAAGATGACACACAAGAATTTTGCACTGCGGATGAAGATGTTAAAGATGCTCAAAATGTTGCCGACAAGCTCAAAGTTAAATTGCATTTGCGTAATTTTGCTAGTGAATACTGGGATTTCGTCTTTGAAGACTTTTTACACGAATACCGCATTGGTCGTACTCCAAACCCTGATATACTCTG
>JALSIL010000336.1 GCA_026990095.1 Lysobacterales bacterium | reverse complement strand
TGTTGAGGTCATTTCTTCAGCTGAAGCCATTTCTTCGGTTGAAGCCATTTCTTCGGTTGAAGCCATTTCTTCGGTTGAAGCCATTTCTTCGGTTGTTACCGCTGCATTATCATCCCAAACATCATCATCTTCTTCTGCTTTTTCAGAATCATTTGCCAACTGTTGTTGCAATTGAGCCAAACTGGTGTCTTTTAATGACAAAGCCAACTCTTGGTCTTTAATTATCTGTTCTAACTCTTGAACACGACTTGACAATTCTTCTCTTTCAAGCGAACTACTGGCTAACTTCTCTTTAACTTGACTTAGTTCAGCCAATAATTTTGAACTATTTGCACTGTTGCTCGAACCTTCAGCATTGCCCAAGTCATCATTTTCATTTGGTGGTACAAGCTCAATTCCGTAATCAACATCACTACCGCTGCTTGCCTGTGTTGAATAATCATTTTCACTCTGTAATTGTGACCATTGACGGGTTTGTGCACTCACCTCAGAAATTGCCTGACTGTTAGAAATAGAACTAATTTGTTCTGCATCCGGTAGCGTTAGAACCGCACCCTTTTTTAACAAATTCATGTCGTTATTTTGGAAAGCCGATGGGTTGTTATTAAAAATAGCGACCATAACTTGTTGCGTACTGGCGTAAGCACTTCTATTATTATTGGCAATTTTCCACAACGTATCACCTGATTCAACCGTGACTTGTTGCGAACCTGTATAGGGTTTTTCACTAATGGTATTAGAGTAATTATTTTGATTTGAAGAGTTGTCTTCGACTATTGATTCTTCAATCTTGGCTGGAGCTTGGTACTTATTTGTTTGGACTGGTTCAGAATAACTTTGAGTTGAAATGTTTTGATTAAATAAAGGAGGGTCTAACAACAGAGTAAATTCACGCAACAAATGTCCATTGGCCCAATCAACAACCAACAAAAGAGACACAATAGGCTCAGTCACAGGTCCCTTGGAGTAAAGCTTTATGAATTTTTCACCTTCATTGTCGATTAATTCAACCTTAATATTTGATGGTACATAAGATTTATCTAAACCAACTCTTTGGTAATCTTTCGCATTTGCCAATGAAACTTTTATATTATCGGAAATTTCATCCTCGGTGAGTATTAATGGAATCTTACCTTTTAGTGCCTCATCTAAGTTAGAGTCTACTTGTAAACCACCCAGCCCCAACCCCATGGATTGAGTTGCTGCTAAAATACTAACAGGAAGGATTAACTTTCTAAATTTCTTTTTCATTTTTGCTCCCAAACTACTCTCTAAAGTCTGTTGATTATTGAATTACATTTAATAGTAACTAAAAATTAATAAATATCCAAGAATTACTATTAAAAAAGTTCGCTAAGTTACTAAATAAGCTGCATTTTTATCATTTTTTCTGCAATTTGAACACTATTCAATGCAGCACCTTTGCGAATATTATCAGATACAACCCAAAGATTAATTCCATTTTTAATAGAAATGTCTTTTCTTATCCTCCCCACATAAACCGCATCTTTACCCGAACAATGAGATTTTGGCGTAGGGAATTCCAAATGTGCTGTATCATCAACTATTTCTATTCCTGGTGCTTTTGATAAAATTTGTTTAACTTCTTCAACGGATATGGGTTTTTTAGTTTCGATATGAACCGCTTCAGAATGACCATAAAAAACAGGGACTCGCACGCATGTTGGGTTAACCATTATATTTTTATCCAACATTTTTTGTGTTTCCCACACCATTTTCATTTCTTCACGGGTGTAACCATTATCTTGAAAGGTGTCAATTTGCGGAATCACATTAAAGGCAATTTCTTGTGAAAAAACCTTTGTTTCTGATTTTTGAAAAGCGAGCAATGCAGCGGTTTGTTTGCCTAATTCTTCAATTCCAGACTGCCCTGCACCCGACACGGCTTGATAAGTTGCTACATTCACTCGAGTAATTTCAAATGCTTTATGAAGTGGAGCTAATGCAACCAACATTTGAATGGTTGAACAATTTGGGTTAGCTACGATGTTTCGTGGTTTAAAATCACGCAAATCTTCAGGATTAACCTCAGGAACAACTAATGGAATATCATCCTCTCTTCTAAAATGAGAGGTGTTATCAATAACAACACAACCTGATTTACCCGCTAGTGGGGCGTATTTTTGTGAAACCGAACCTCCAGCAGAAAATAAGGCAATATCAACGGTTGAAAAATCAAATTCAGCTAAATCATTTACTTTCAGTGTTCGAGAACCAAACTGAACCGTTTTATGTATACTGCGACTGCTGGCAAGTGCATAAATTTTATCAATTGGAAATTTACGCTCTTTTAAAATGGACAGCATCACTTCTCCAACAGCTCCTGTTGCACCAA
>JALSIL010000335.1 GCA_026990095.1 Lysobacterales bacterium | reverse complement strand
AATTCTCAAAGTTTTGCCCTTTAATGACAACGGCGAATTACAAATCGAGTTGCTCAATGATTTAATTAGCGACAAAACCAAATTTCTATCCGTCGTACATGCCTCCAATTCATTAGGCACAATCAACCCAATCAAACAAATTGTTAAAATAGCCCACGCCCGAAATGTACCCGTTTTGGTCGATGGCGCACAAGCCATGCCACATATCAAGGTTGATGTGCAGAATTTAGATTGTGATTTTTACACCGTATCAGGACACAAAATGTACGGGCCAACGGGCATTGGTGTCGTTTATGGCAAGATGCACCACTTAGAAGCCATGCCTCCATATCACGGTGGTGGTGAAATGATTAGCTATGTCACTTTTGAAAAGACTATTTACAACGCCGTTCCAGCCAAATTTGAAGCAGGCACACCCAACATCGCTGGAGCCATTGGACTTGGAGCTGCTGCCGATTACATACTTAAAAGTGGCATTGAAAACATCCACCAAGCCGATACCGAATTACTCAACTATGCCACCGAAAGATTATTAGCCGTAGATGGATTAAAAATAATTGGCACAGCCAGCCACAAAGTTTCGGTAATTTCATTCACCGTCAAGGGCGTTCATCCACATGATTTAGGCACAATTTTAGACCATTACGGCATCGCCATCCGCACGGGACATCATTGCACCATGCCCGCGATAAAACACTTTGGCGTACCAGCAACCGCCCGCGCATCTTTCGCCTTTTACAACACCAAAGCAGAAATAGATTACTTCATCGAAAGCCTAGAAAAAGCCCGAGAGATGTTTGTATAATTAATTATTGTATGATATATTCATACTAATTTAAATTGGTATAGTTTATGTCAGTACAAAGAAAAACGATTACGGTCACTCAGCAACAAGATTTATGGATAAAATCTCAAGTAAACTCAGGAAGTTACAGTAATGACAGCGAATATATTCGAAATTTAATTCGTAATGACTTCGAACAAAAGCAAAAACTTGAAACACTGCGTTCAGCCTTAATCGCTGGAGAAAAAAGTGGAATCAGCTCAAGAAATATGCAAGAAATATTAAAAGATGCTAAAAAAAGGCATGCCGATAAAGTATAAAATATCAGAACTAGCTAGCCAAGATATAGACTCGATAATTGATTACACAGTTCAAAATTTTGGATACAAAACAATGATAAAATACCACCAATCATTAGAGCATTGTTTTGAAATTCTAGCACTAAATCCATTGATTGGTTTACAGTCCGATTTCATTAAAGAGAATTATTATCGCTTTAACCACCAATCGCACGTAGTTTTTTATCAAATCTTAGGTTCAAAATTAGTAATTATTAGGGTTTTACACAAGAGTATGGATGTTGCGAGGATGTTTGACTAATTGGAAGCAACACATTTTGTTAAGTTAAACGCAATCCAAATACCATTACCCAAATCCCAAGAGATTGACAAAACAACCCAAATCACATATAATGGCACATATATTTAACATCAATTAAAATTATGGGTCAAGTTACAATTTATTTAGAAGACGAAATAGAAAACAAGATGATTGAAGCCGCAGCTTCTGCCCACTTGTCTAAGAGTAAGTGGGTTGCTCAAGTAATAAAAGACAAAGTAGATTCTCAATGGCCAATGTCTGTTCAAGAAGCTGCTGGCAGCTGGAATGACTTTCCAAATATCGAAGAATTACGTGAAAACATGGGTAAAGACACAAAACGTGAGGCTTTGTAAGTGTTTGTTTTAGACACCAATACGTTGATCTATTATTTTAAAGGAATAGGAAATGTTAAATCACATTTACTATCGACTCCTCCACAAGATATTGCCATTCCATCTATTGTATTGTATGAACTTGAGGTAGGCATTGCCAAGTCTAGTTCGCCTGAAAAACGGACTAAACAGTTAAAAGATATGTGTTCAGTAGTTAACATTCTGCCATTTCGTGAAAAAGAAGCGCAAACAACAGCACAAATTCGTGCACAACTTGAAATAAAGGGCAAACCTATTGGTTATTATGATTACTTAATTGCAGGCACTGCCTTAGCCAGCAATGGAGTTTTGATAACAAATAACACTAAAGAATTTGAACGAATTGATGAGCTAAAAATAGGCAATTGGTTTTGATATGAATTTTAAATTTTTAATCAATGAATACCAAAATATTAACCCTGATAACGGAAAACTTATCATATTTAATGATTGGGATGAGATACCTCAAAACATAATGATGAGTGATATTCGTACAATGAATACACAAAGGTATAGAGATTTTGGCATAATTGACCACATTCAATTAGAGCTTTCAAATAACGCCTCTACAATACTTGGATTCTTGGCTGTCATTACCAAAA
>JALSIL010000334.1 GCA_026990095.1 Lysobacterales bacterium | reverse complement strand
TATCGAAATTATATAGCCAATTATAATCCGGGTTAATGGGCTTATCATTTTGTTATCAATGGCATATTTAGCACCAATGCCCACACCTATAATAAGGATGATTACCCCAATAACACTGATAAGGTTTTCGCCTATAAACCTTTCTATGTTTTGTTTAAACTCTGGTGGAGCTATATTTTGAAAAGCCCGTTTGAGGATGGAATCCTTTGGTTTTTGAATTACCCAGGGGTCGTAAGCCGGTTCGGGTTGAGGTTGCTCTTGCTTCGGAATTTCCGGGGTAATTATGGCAGGGGTAATTTTTTTACCTTCCACTTCGGCTTTTAATGCTTTAATTTCAGCGTTTAACACTGTTTGTTTGGCCTCAAGCGCATTTAGCCTGTTTAATAGATTTTTGTTAGTGGAGTCTTGATTATCCATAAAATCAGGTATTTTTTTGATTCTTAAAAAAAATACAATAGTTAAGGTATTGCTACCTCGCTATTGTTTTGTAATGTTTGGAGTTACAACACTTCAACACCATGAGTAAAAATATAAACTTATCAGGACAACCCATTATTTGCCAACTTCTTTCTTTTAGCATAAGTGTCTGATGGTTTATACTAAAAAAAGCCCTAATAATTTTTAATTAGCGTAAACTTTTTAAAAAAATATGGACTTTACATTACCACACAAGAATACAAAAAAATCAGATACCACAATATTTAACCCAACTTGAAAATTTATAAAATAAGAAGAACTCCCTAGCCTGTATAATTCATGAATCTTCGTGATGAGCATTTAAAGTGGCTGTTAATCAGGTACTCACGGAGAATTTTGAAACAGCTTGTCCCGATTTTTTTTTCGGGAGAGGCGTAGCGAGCTACGTTGAGTAGCAAAATTTGAGTAAAGCCTGTACCGTACTTTAGTCGGTATGCCTGAGTGATAGTTAATTGGAATTTGTAATAGATTATTCATGAATTATACAGGCTAGTACTAATTTGGAGTGCATAACATTTTGTCGTTTTAGTTTAAACCATTTTTTGCAAGCCCCCTAACCTATTATTAAAAAGAAAAGCAAAATAGAAATCGTCATTCCTCCCGAGTACTCGGGAGGAATGACGTAAGTGGTTGTTTTTCTTTGCATGTGCTTAAGCACTTAACCACAGATTCCCGAAGCGTTTATTTGGGGGGCATAATTTTGAAAAAAACTTACTTTTCTTACCTACTTCTAAAATAACAGTATAAATAATTAGCGACAAAATGTTATACACCCTCAAATTTTTGTCTAAGTGGGTTTTCTAATATTATTTGTATTTTAGTCCCTACGGACATATCGTCCAAGCCGTTGTGAGCCATATACCGAACGAAACCAAAAACAAATAAATGAATTGTAAAAATTGCAAATCTGAACTAAATCTAAAAGATAATTTTTGCAAAGAATGTGGTGCTAAAATTATTAAGGAACGAACAACTATAAAAAGTTTATTTTCTAATTTGCTTAATGCCTTAGGTTGGGATAGTAATTTTTTTATTACGCTAAGATTTCTATTATCAAAACCGCAAATAATTATAAAAGAATACATTAGTGGGACTCGAAAAAAATACACAAATCCATTTACATTTTTTGCAATTAGTCTTGCAATTTCTCTTTTTGTATTTAATCAATATTCTGAACAATTTATTTTAATGTCTACGACAACCAGTATTCAACAAACTAACAAACTTGAAAAAGTTTCAACATCGACTACAAATAATAGAAAAAGTTTAGAAATTCTTGGCTATAAAAACCAAGCAGAATTTCAAAAAGGTATTGCAGAGCTCCAATTGAAATATTACAACCTTATTTCATTCCTTTATTTACCGCTTTTCACGTTAATTGCATTTTTAGTTTTTAGAAAACCATATAATTATGGTGAACATTTAGTTATAAACACGTATTTTTTAGGCATTACAACATTTTTTGGTGTATTATCCTTTATTTTTAGTCTTATAACTAAATTTAACATTCTTTTTTATGCAACCCTTTTCACTTTTATATATTATTCCTATGCATATAAAAAAATATATGAATTAAGTTTTGGAAAAATTTTACTGAAAATTTTGAAATTTATTGGGATTTTACTCTTAGTGATAATTATAGGTGGAATTTCACTTATTCTAATAGGTTTTATCTTCGCAATGATAAAATCAAAAATATTAATATGAAATACACATCGGCATCAAAACATATCACTACCCAAAGCAAATATTTGGCGGACTTGGCATAAAAAGGTAAACTTGAGTCCACTCCGAAAACTGACATCTTTCATAAAATGGGCTATTTTGGATGAGATTTTTATTTTACGAGATTCGGAGATGCCCCCGATGGCTATCGGGGCTAATTGAG
>JALSIL010000333.1 GCA_026990095.1 Lysobacterales bacterium | reverse complement strand
TCACTTATCATGCCATTGAGGGTTAATGCCATGTAATGCGAGCCTGCCCGTCGGTAAAGCTCGGCGGCTTCTTTAATCAAGGCAGGATTGAATAAAGTGGCATCATGTATGATTTTTGCCGCCACAAAATAATCGTCGTTTTGAATGTAGACAGCCGCTAAGGATTTACTGATGTTTTCATCATTGGGGAATTGCAAGTGAGCATTTTCTAAAAACACTAAGGCGGATTGACTGTCACCTGAGTTGCGTATGGCATTGCCAATGGCGACGTAGTCATCGCGTTGTCCTTTGAATTTTTGCAAATATTGCTTGCCCAAAATAGCGGCTTGTTGGTTGTAGCCTAATTCTAAGTAATAAAAAACCTGTCGACGCATGAAATTTTTTTCATCAGGGAAAATTTTACTGGCTTGCTCTAAAGTAGCAATGGCATTGGCGTATTGTTTTAATTGCCAGTAACTTTGCGAACGCATAAAATAAATCGCGGGTATTTTTTCAACGCTTTGACCCGCAGATGCCAAGGCATTCAAAGTTAATTGGTAGTCTTTAGTGGCATAAGCGGCTTGGGCTAAATAAACATCCATCACCGCATCTACAGCACCCAAGGTTTTGGCCTTTTGAATAAACTTAATTGCTTGTGAGTTATTATTGGTGCGTACCGATAATAGGGCAGAAACGATATAAAAACGCTGCAAATCCGTGTTTTCATCATCCAAATCAACTTGAGAAAGGGCAAGCTTTGCTCGTTCATAGTTGTTGTCTTTGAGCATTAATGACGCTAAATCAAGGTGGTTTACGCTGTTTTCATCAGTCTTTTTTGCCAGTACAGTTGGATTTATGCTTGATAAGAGTATAAATGTTAGTAGGTAATATTTTTTCATAATTAACTCAAATCAAATCGAATGCGTTGTTTGGCCCACGTTTTGACGGGTTTGCCTTGGTATTGTGCGGGTTTAAACTTCCAACTTTGCATGGATTGTTTTGCCGCCTCATCAAAAACGCCTTGTGGATGGGATTCAACAATTTTTATTTGTTCAATTTCACCGGTAATGCCGATGAGTAAAGAAAACACCACATAACCTTCGGTGCCTTTTGCACGAGCACGAGCAGGATAGGTCGCTGGTGCTTGGTAAATTGCACGTGGAGAAGCATCAACCATGTCATCGGTCATAACAATTCCCGATGCATTGCCTAAAATATCATTGTCCAAATCATTTAAGCCTTCCAATGAAAACTCAGGTAAACCCAAATCTACTCCGGCAAGATTGCTGTTGAGGTTTAACAGTGGAGCAGGTGGGGCTTTGCGGCTTCTTTTTGGTTTGGGTTTGGGGCGTTGCCTTTTGACGACTTGTTTGGCTTTAGGTTTTTTGCGGTTGAATTTTATTTCTGTGCCGACTTTATCGTTGCTGTTGTCTTGCTTTATCTTTTTGTTGTTAATTAATAAAACTGTGCTTAAGACCAAGGTCGTTCCCACTAACATGGAAACAAAGCCACTAAAAAACCGCAACCATTTGTCTGATTTTTTAGGGTATTTCATTGTTTCAAGCTTTGCCATTTCAACCTTCACCGACTTCTTTGGAGGTCGCAACGCCAACATCACTGGCACCAGCCAATCGTGCTTGATCCACCACTTCGACCAATTTGCCAGATGGCACACTAACATCGGTAACGACTAATACCGACTTGGGTGTTTTGCTTTTTAACACGTCACGTAAACGTGATTGCAGTACCCAAATGCGAATGCTTTCTCCATCCAAATAAACCTCGCCTCGGTTATCAATATAAACCCGCACCGCTTTGGTGGATGCGGTGCTGGCTGAGGAGGCAGAAGGTCGGTCTAAATCCAGTTTCATGTCTTTGACAAAGGTGGTGGAGACCATAAAAAAGATTAACAAGATAAAAACCATGTCAATTAATGGTGAAATATTTAAGTCTTCGACCACTTCTTTTTTTTCTCTAAAACGCATAATTATTACCTTTAAGCTTATGATTTTCTAACACCAACTCATCTTCACCAGGAATAGGCCCGCACAATAAATCTTTGAGTTGTGCCATTTCAATCTCTAAATTCCGTTGTTTTTTATCCAAAAAGCCATTGACAATTAATCCTGGGATAGAGACAGCCAAGCCCATTTGGGTGGTGATTAAGGCTTGTGAAATGCCGCCAGCGATACCGCCAGATTGTGAAAACAAGGACATATCGCCTAATGATTCAAAGGTTTCAATCATGCCTGAAACGGTTCCAAGCAAACCAAGCAACGGAGCAACGATAACAATGGTTGAAATAATGACTTTGTATTTTTTTATTTCGGCGTATTCTTCGGCAAAAGCATCGTCCAAATAACGGCGAAGATTGTCGAGTTTTTTATTG
>JALSIL010000332.1 GCA_026990095.1 Lysobacterales bacterium | reverse complement strand
CCCAATGTTGGGGCGTTTTCTCGCATGTTGGTGAAAATTGTCAGCGGGCGTTTTTATAATAAAATGCGTGAAACCTCAAAACGCATCATGAAACGGGATTCGTGGTTATGGAAATTTATGTCGCGTTGGGAAGAACACACCAAAGGCATGTTGATTCCTTCGACCTTATTTGAAGAGCTTGGATTTTTATACTTTGGACCAATTGACGGGCACGATGTCAATCAGTTGGTTAAGACACTGCAAACCATTAAAGAAACCAAAGGACCAAAGTTTTTACACATTATTACCAAAAAGGGTAAAGGTTATAAACCCGCTGAAAATGACCCAATCAAATACCATGCGGTTTCACCTTTTGATCCAAAAGTCGGCGTTGTAGCTAAACAAAAACCATCGTTGCCAACCTACACTCAAGTTTTTGGGCAATGGTTGTGTGATATGGCTCGTGACGACAATAAACTTGTTGCTATTACTCCTGCTATGCGCGAGGGTTCGGGATTGGTTGAGTTTTCAAAACTGTTCCCTAAACGTTATTACGATGTGGGCATTGCTGAACAACACGCGGTGACATTAGCCGCAGGAATGGCGTGTGAAGGCATTAATCCAGTGGTTGCCATTTATTCAAGCTTTCTACAACGGGCTTATGACCAATTAATTCATGATGTTGCCATTCAAAACTTGGGAGTCTTATTTGCCATTGATCGCAGTGGAGTAGTTGGTCCTGATGGTTCGACTCATGCTGGTAGCATGGATTTAAGCTTCTTGCGTTGTGTTCCGAACATGACAATTATGGCACCTGCCGATGAAAATGAATGCCGACAAATGCTTTATACGGGATACATGCTCAATTCACCAGCAGCTGTTAGGTATCCACGTGGGACAGGGACTGGTGTTGCTATTGTTCCCAAAATGGAAAAATTGACTATTGGCAAAGCACAACTTGTTGCCAAAGGCTCCAAAATCGCAATTTTAGCTTTTGGCTCAACTGTACAAGAGGCGAAAATTGCCGCCCAAAGTTTGGATGCTAGCGTTGTAAATATGCGTTTTGTTAAACCCTTAGATAAAGACATGATAGATCAAATGCAACAAAAACACGACCTTATTGTGACGGTTGAGGATAATGTCGTTAAGGGTGGAGCAGGCAGTGGCATTAATGAGGTATTAGCAGAACTCAAGTCGTCGGTAAACATTCTCAACCTGGGCTTACCAGATAAATACCAAGACCACGGCTCTCGAGAGGGTTTGTTGCAAGAAGCACAAATTGACAGTGTTGGCATAACCCTAAAAGTTAAAGCATTTATGAATCAACACAAAACCCAATCTAAAATTGTCAATATTAAGTAAAGCGATTTGGGAAATATAAGAGGCGTTTTTATTTCTTGTCTTTGGCTTGTTTATAAACACCAACAATGTAGCGAGTCATTGGGTGAGTTGGGTAAAAATCAATCATGTATTGAACGTATTGGGTGGCTTTTTGCTTTTGCCCATTATCGATGTAATAATTAACAAGGGCAACAATTGGATCGACTAATAAAGGTGGCTTGACTTTCTGTCGAATAATTCTGTTAATGATATAAACAGCGTCATTTTCAAAGCCATGACCTGCAAATATTGCGGCTAAATTAAGCAACAACTCATTACTAATGCCTATTCTCCCTTGAGTTGTACTTAAATAAACAGAATAATGATCATGAATAATATAGCCCGAGGTTTCGCGATTAAGTAAAAAACGAAAATACTCCTCAGCAGCTTGGTGGTAGATTTTATCAAAAGGGATAAACTGACCATACTCAAACCTAATCCGATAAAGATTTTGATTCTCAGGATCTTTCTTAATCGACTTTGTCATTAGCTTTACAGCACGCTTAAACTTACCTTTTTCAACTAAAGCCGCCGCTTTGATTTGATATGTCACTATTCGTTCTTACCTTTTTTATTATACTCTAGAGGTATATGCAAACTAAAATCGGTGGGAATGTAGCCCACATTGGCTATCTTTTCCTATAAAAATCAACCTGTAGAACAACTATTGGTTCGATTCTTATAGAAAAACCTAGCTCAATGTGCATCTCCATCCCATCCGACCCTAGTTATGCATATACCTCTCTAATCAACATTCGGTAGTTTAATATAATACCAGATTAAAATACAGATTAAATGCAATAAATTAAAATGAAATCTCTGCATCGCCACAAACCCTACTTATCAAGCCTATTTCACGTCGGGTAAAGCTATGTTTCTGATTCATGCAAAACGGTGAAATAGATTCACATTAGACCGTGTTGAGCCATTGACATCACGTCATTATTTCCAATAATAAAATGATCTAAAACCCTCACATCAATTAATTTCAACGTCTGCATTAATTTTTTAGTGATGTC
>JALSIL010000331.1 GCA_026990095.1 Lysobacterales bacterium | reverse complement strand
AATAGCATTAGCCAGTCCAATTAACAGGCCATTCTCTCGAGCCGTAACTAGCGTATGTGAATTTTTCAAGGCTTTTAACAAATCATCTGGCTTATCTGCCGAACTCCATTGATTGGCACGATAAAGCGCAATGACTTCTTCTTTATTAATGTTTTTAGACTCTTTGATTGTTATATTCATGACTCAAATTATATCAGTAGAGTTAAATAATTACTAATGGGCTATAGCTTTACTGTATTATTGTATGAAACAATATTAGTTATGAAATGTCCAAACGATCAATCAGAATTAATTTTTAAAACCCAAGAAACCATTTACGCAAAATGTTGTAATAGCTGTAATGGTATTTTTCTTCAACCTAGAGATATTGCTGTTTTTAAATATAATTTTCAAAGCGATTATTTAGCTAGATGTTTCCAGAGTGACAAGGGTGTAAAAACAAAGAAACATTGTGCGAATTGTCATGAGCTGATGTGGCAGGTAACACTTGATAAAACAAGCGTAACAATTTGCAAGAACTGTAAAAGTGCCTTCTTCGAAGCAGGGCAACTCCATCAATTTCAACTGAATAATCAAGACCCAACAGACTCAAGTTCGTATTTATTAGGCTATTTACCCGCGTCATTTGTTGCAATTTATGCTTTGTTTAAGTATTTTTCGCTTGATGAGGATTCAAAAAACAAAAAATACTATGGATGGTTGTTTGTTATTGCGGTATTTTTCATGATTTTATTTTGGAGTAGTTTCTCGAATAGCTCTATTGGCTGTAGCTAAGAAAAAACACCCAAGTATATAAAGCTGTGCCAAATAAAAACAGAAGCAACAAAATATTTGAGGCAAGGTTTTTTATACCAAAGTAAATTATTTGTTCAACACTACGAAACCCCCAAAATAAAGCGATGGCAGCAATCATGGTCAGCCCTAATTTACTGTTGAGCATTTCGTTTGCATTAAAATAAGAGATGTAAGCAAAAATCAGAAAAACAAAAATCAAACGCAAGTTTAGTATTTGCATAACGGATTTATTAATGTGCGAGAGCTTCTTTAAATCTTGCACCCAATCAAATAGCTTCCAAAACAACAAATGAAAGGCGACAAAAGCCAGGTGAAACAATGCACCGATGAGCAGTAGTTTTTCTGGATTGTTGATTAAATCTTTCATTACATCCTAAAAACACCGTACTTGGTGTCTTGCATGGGTGCATTTAAACCGGCTTCTATGGCTAAACCTAAGACTTTACGAGTGTCTATTGGGTTGATAATGCCATCATCCCATAATCGTGCGGTGGAATAATAGGGAGAACCTTGGTCTTCATACAACTGTTTAATTTTATCGTATTCGGCTTGTTTTTCTTTATCATCCCAATCGATGCCACGTTTATCCATACCATCTTGTTTGATGGTGGTTAAAACACTGGCGGCTTGTTCACCACCCATAACGGAGATTCGGGCATTGGGCCACATCCATAAAAAGCGTCCACCATAAGCGCGACCATTCATGGCGTAGTTTCCCGCACCAAAAGAACCACCGATAACAACAGTGTATTTGGGCACAGATGCACAGGCAACGGCTGTCACCATTTTTGCACCATTTTTGGCAATACCATTGTGTTCGTATTCTTTACCGACCATAAAGCCAGTGATATTTTGTAAAAAAACTAAAGGAATATTACGCTGACAACACAATTCAACAAAGTGTGCACCCTTAAGAGCCGATTCTGAAAATAAAATACCATTGTTAGCAATAATGCCAACAGGATTACCGTGAATATGAGCAAACCCAGTGATTAACGTCGTTCCGTATTTGGCTTTAAACTCCTGAAATTCTGAGGCATCAACAATACGCGCAATTATCTGGCGAATATCATAAGGCGTGCGTGTGCTTTGCGGAACAATTCCATACAGTTCTTTTTCATTATAAAGCGGTGGTTTTGTTTCTTGTTTTTGCAACCAACCCTGTGGTTTTCGATTGAAATATTTAGCAATGTCTCGGGTGATTTCCAAGGCGTGTTCGTCATTTTCAGCAAAGTGATCGGTTACACCAGAAATAGATGAATGCACTTCGGCTCCACCTAATGTCTCTGCATCAACTATTTCACCTGTAGCAGCTTTAACCAACGGTGGTCCACCAAGAAATATCGTGCCTTGTTCTTTAACAATTACCGCTTCATCACACATGGCAGGCACATAAGCACCACCTGCGGTACAAGAGCCCATAACCACAGCAATTTGTGGAATGTTTTGGGATGATAATTGTGCTTGGTTGTAAAAAATCCGTCCAAAATGCTCCTTATCGGGGAAAACTTCATCTTGCAAAGGCAAAAAGGCTCCGCCAGAATCCACAAGATAAATGCAGGGCAAATGATTTTCTAAAGCGATTTCTTGA
>JALSIL010000330.1 GCA_026990095.1 Lysobacterales bacterium | reverse complement strand
AAATTTCCACGCATTGTGGCTCATCAAAATGCCCTATGCATTCGGTACAAAGCTCAGGGTCAATTTCAAATATTTCAACCCCCATGTATATGGCTTCATTAGGGCAAACAGGTTCACATACATCGCAATTAATGCAGTCTTCGGTGATTATTAATGCCATACTATTTTATTATACCCAATTCTATCCACTTTTTGCGCAATTCTTTCTCCACCAAAGGGCTCACAAAGTCAGTGACATTGCCTTTTAACTTTGAGATTTCTTTAACTAAGGATGAAGAAATAAAACTGTATTGTTCGGCAGGAGTCAAAAACATGGTCTCGACATCTGGTATTAATCGACGATTCATACTGGCTAATTGAAATTCATACTCAAAGTCCGAAACCGCACGCAGTCCACGTAAGATAACTTTAGCACCAACTTCTTGAACAAAATCAGCCAATAACACATCAAAGCCCATCACTTTAACGTTATCCAAATCTTTTAGTACTTCTTGAGCCATTGAAATACGGTGTGCCAAATCAAAGCTAGGTCCTTTACCTGTTGAATCTGCAACCGCAACAATTAATTTATCATAAACTTCACTGGCACGACGCACTAAGTCTGAATGACCATTGGTAATGGGGTCAAAAGTTCCTGGATAGACTGCTATTAAAGGTTTTTTCGGCATTGTTTATTCCTCATTAAGTGCTCATTTTTTGCCATAATTCGATTTTAACCTGTCCCATGCATTTTTGCCGATATAATTTCCAATTATCGGGCAAAATAGTTAGCTCTTGAGCTAAGGCGGCTTCGCGGTAGATAAAACCGCCCTCTTTGACCGCCGCTAAAGCCAACTCTGTTAATTCTGACATAAGATGAGCGGCAAAGGGGGGATCAATAAAAACCACATCAAACTCGCGAATATTTTGTTTTAAAAAGTCTTGGGCACTTTGATTGAATATTGTAACATTTGAAAAGTTCAAGTCCTTATTAATTTGCACAAGATTTTGTGCGATTGTCGGATTATTTTCAAGCATGACGACCGCTTCGGCTCCACGAGAAGCCGCCTCAAAACCCAGTGCGCCTGCTCCCGCACACAAATCCAGAACCATCCGCCCTGGCAGATGCATTTGCAAGTAATTAAACAAGGTTTCACGAACCCGATCACCAGTAGGACGTAAACCCTCAAAATCAAGCACAGGTAGCCGTCTTGAGCGATGTGTTCCTGCAATTATGCGAATTGTGTGTTGAGCTTTTGCCATTTCTCTTTAAAATCGATACCGATGTGAGTAAAATACCCCATTCTATCAAGTCTGCATACGGTCAAAAACAAATGTTTAATTTTTTCAAGAAGAAAGGCGATAAAAACACGGATAATCAAGAAGATGCACTGGAGGCATTGCGTGAAAAACACAATACCCAAGCATCACAAGAACAAGTCATTGTTCAATCAGTTGCCCCCAAATCGCTTGATATTCAACTTGAAAAACCACGCAAAGGCTTTGGTTCAAAGGTTAAAAACCTCTTTGCCGTCAACAAAAGCATAGATGATGAGCTATTTGAAGAAATAGAAACCACGCTGCTCATGGCAGATGTTGGTGCACGAGCAACAGTAGATATTGTCGAAAAGACTTCACAACAGGTTAAAAGAAAAAACCTTGATGACATGCAAGAAGTTTACTACGCCCTGATGCAAAACCTGATGGAACTGGCTCAAAGCGTGGAAAAACCCCTGGTGATTGATACAAGCAAACAGCCGTATGTTATTTTAGTGGTTGGCGTTAACGGTGTGGGTAAAACAACCACCATTGCTAAAATTGCTCGCAATTTCAAACAACAAGGCAAAAGTGTTATGCTGGCAGCTGGTGACACCTTTCGTGCAGCAGCCGTTGAACAACTCAAAACCTGGGGTGAACGCGAAGGCATTCCTGTGATAGCACAGTCTACAGGCTCTGACTCTGCCTCGGTTATATTTGATGCCATGAGCGCTGCCAAAGCACGAAATATTGATATTTTGATAGCCGATACCGCTGGACGACTGCACACGCAATCAAATCTTATGCAAGAATTGGGTAAAATCAGCCGTGTTATGAAGAAAAATGACTCATCAGCACCGCATGAAACCTTAATCGTTGTTGATGGTGGTACAGGACAAAATGCCATTTCTCAAGTATCAGAGTTCAATAAAACCACAGAATTAACAGGTATAGCCATTACCAAATTAGATGGGACAGCAAAAGGTGGCGTTTTATTCAATTTAGCCAAAGAATTTGGAATCCCTGTGCGTTTTATCGGTGTTGGTGAAAAATCCTCTGACTTAAAAACCTATGAAGCCAAAGAATTTGTTGAAGCCTTATTGGGTTAAAACCCTACTAAATAAACCCGTTCGTAAACGTACTCGCAGCCCAATTCT
>JALSIL010000329.1 GCA_026990095.1 Lysobacterales bacterium | reverse complement strand
GTCCATACCTGATCAAGGTAATTTAAATCCCATTCAATTTCTTCAACACTGCGACCAATGCCAGCTGTTCTAACAATAACACCAGAATCTTTAGGTTGTTTGACTTGATTCAAAACCGCTTTTAATTCTTGTCGGGCTTTGCCTTCAATTCTTCTGGATATGCCACCTGCTTTTGGATTTTCAGGCATGTAAACTAAGTATCTACCCGCTAAGCTGATATAAGTTGTAATGGCAGCACCTTTATTGCCGCGCTCTTCCTTATTAACTTGAATAATAACTTCTGTGCCTTCTTTAATGGCTACATTAATAGGAGGGCGTTCTTTGGCTTTATTGGCAGCTTCGGTGTAATAGTTTCGGCTTATTTCTTTATAGGGCAAAAAACCGTGGCGATTGCCTCCGTATTCGACAAATGCTGCCTCCAAACTGGGTTCAACACGGGTGATTTTTCCCTTGTAAATATTGCCTTTTTTTCGATCTTCACCGGGGACATCTATATCGAGGTTATAGAGTTTTTGACCATCTGCTAGAGCAACGCGTATTTCTTCTGAATGCGTTGCATTGATTAACATTCTTTTCATTGTAAATTCCTGTTTTGATGCTCACACAGGTAAGAAAACGCCTTAAATACAGGCTGTTACAGCTAGAATTGCTGTTGTAATTTGGTTAGCGCATGACCATTTGTTTCTGGCTTCATGCATTAATTTGAATAGTTTATTATTCAATTATATCGAGTTTCTCTTCCAATATCTTCCCAATAAAAGCGTTCCTTTGCCTTTTTACTTATCTTGTGTGTGCATTTATTTTATTAAAATGCTGATGAAAAAATCATTTGCTTGTACGGATTTGATTGACTCCTTGTGCACAGTAACTAAATACTCAACCTGTGTCTCTGGGTTGCTTGCTTCCTGTATTGAAAATCGCTTACCTTAAATCTATAAAATTGTTCATCAAACTGTTCAGGCAATTCTCTTGATTACCTGATTGTAATTTATTTTACCTATTTAGTTTTTATATCTGTCTAAATAGATTTGCGGATGATAACATTTCTCATTCTTATAATACAGACTAAATTCTGCTTTTATGCAAAATAAGCCAGCAAAAAATATTTTTATCGTTAACTCTGACTGTAATGGGCAGCGTATTGACAATTTTTTATTGAAAACATTGAAGGAAGCAAGTAAGTCCAACTTGTATAAACTTCTTCGAAAAGGGCAGATTCGAGTCAATGGCAAAAGAACTAAACCCATTTACCGAGTTCAAACCCAAGATATTGTTCGCATTCCTCCTTTTCTTATTCCTGATGAAAAGGGGGGGTTATTTATTAGTGATAACTTACTCAATCAAGTGCGTGAAGCCATTATTTTTGAGAACAAAAATTTCTTAGTGGTTAATAAACCCAGTGGACTAGCGGTGCACTCAGGAACAGGCGTACGAGTCGGTTTAATTGAAATTTGCAAAAAACTTTTTTCAGGCATTGATATTCAACTTGCTCATCGTTTAGACAGAGATACTTCTGGCTGCGTGGTTTTGTGCAAAAACCGTGATTCTCTTAACTTATTTAATCAACAATCTAAAGAAAACACTTTAACAAAAAAGTACACAGCCTTAGTTCAAGGCATAGTCAAAAACGATTTTATAGTTGATTTGGCGTTAGACACCTCTGCCCGTCGAAATGGAGAACGAACCGTGAAGGTGAGTGAAACGGGTAAATTTGCTCGAACAAAATTTACTGTGATGGAAATTTATAAGGGAAAAATCCCCTCCACTTTGCTTGAATGTCAACTATTTACAGGAAGAACCCATCAAATTCGCGTTCACACCAGCACTAGTAACCACCCAATTGCTGGAGACCAACGTTATGGCAATGCTAAATATAATAACAAACTTCGCAATCTTGGACTCAAGCGTTTATTTTTACACGCTGCCAACATACAATTTAAAGACGGCGAAGAAGATATCATTGCCTCGGCAGAATTACCAAAAAAACTGCTGCAATTATTAGATAAGTTATAAACAAGTGATTTCATTGCAAACAAAATATTTAATGTCAATCACGGTAAAAAATGCGAATTAGAGTGTAATCAATTGCAGGTATCACCCAAATAGGCTACGAGAATATACTAAGCTGATTCTTTCCTTTTTGGTTTTCGCTTTCTTGATTTTTTTCTATTGCCACCTGATGGCGGTGAGATGGTTTCCTCTGGTCCTTCTTTGACAGGCTGTAGCTCATTGGCTTGACCCCACTATTGTAACCCACTGATACACAGTAACGTTGCATTTCCACATCTGGGTGTTTATTCAATGCTTGAGCTTGAGTCGTTAATACACGCGTTTCAGCAGGACCTCTTGGTGAATGTGAGTCTTTAAAATCACCCACATCAAGATTTATTGTATTCTAAATCTCAGC
>JALSIL010000328.1 GCA_026990095.1 Lysobacterales bacterium | reverse complement strand
ACTTCTGAACCATTGCCCCGATTAAGCACCTTATCGGCAGCAAAAGTAGAAAAGGATAAACTAATTAATGTCAAAAATATTGAAAAATTTAATTTCATGCCTAGATTGTATTCCTTTAAAATGAATAAATTATGAATAGTCAATTATACATGATAAACTAATCCTAATTTCAAGTGAGCTGATAATTGAGCAAATCCGAACTAATCGAAAATAAATCGCAACTGATAGACTATATCTCATCCGGAAGCAAACCTAAATCCGAATGGAAAGTTGGAACCGAGCACGAAAAGTTTGGCTTTCATACCGACACACTCAAACCATTAGGATATAAAGAAAAGGGAGGAATCAAAGATATTCTTAATGGTTTAAAAGATAAATTTGGATGGCGTGCCCAATACGAAGGCGAACACATTATTGCCCTATACCGTGATGGCTGTTCGGTCACTTTAGAACCCGGTGGTCAATTGGAATTATCTGGTGCGCCATTGGCTGATATTCACGCCACTTGCCGAGAAACGTATTCACACTTGGCAGAGGTAAAGGCCGTTTGCGAGCAATACAACTCAGCTTTTATCGGCATGGGATTTCACCCAACAGCAAAGAAAAAAGACATTGAGTTTATGCCCAAAGGGCGTTATAAAATCATGCGCGAATACATGCCGAAAGTGGGAACGCTTGGTTTAGATATGATGAAACGCACCTGCACTATTCAAGCAAACTTAGATTTTTCATCTGAGGTGGACATGATAAAGAAGTTTCGTGTTTCATTGGCATTGCAACCGATTGCCACTGCACTTTTTGCCAATTCGCCCTTTAAAAATGGTAAATTTAATGGTTATTTATCTTACCGGTCGCATATTTGGACTGATACAGATAACGACCGATGCGGCATTATTCCTTTTGTTTTTGAAGACTCGATGAGCTTTGAACGATATGTCGATTACATGTTGGATGTGCCGATGTATTTTGCTTACCGCGATGACAAGTACTTAGATGCAAGTGGTTTATCTTTTCGTGATTTTATGCAAGGCAAACTCTCAATTCTACCAGGTGAGTTACCCACCATGAAAGATTGGGAAGATCATTTAACCACCGCTTTTCCAGAAGTACGCTTAAAGAAATACCTCGAAATGCGCGGAGCCGATGGAGGCCCATGGCGTCGAATATGTGCCCTTCCAGCTTTGTGGGTTGGTATTTTTTACGACCAGGAGTGCTTGGACGCCGCATGGGATTTAGTCAAAAACTGGAGCCTAGAAGAGCACCAACACCTGCGCGACAACGTGCCCAAATACGGTTTATGCACAAAATTTCAAAATGGCATCGTCCGCGATACTGCGCTTAAAATACTTGAAATATCACGATTAGGGCTAGAAAAACGCAATATACGAGGTAAATGCGGTAAAGATGAAAGCATGTTTTTAGAACCGTTACAAATCATTGCTGATACCGATGTGACTCCAGCAGAACGTAAACTGGGTAAGTATTACAGCGTGTGGGAAAAAGATTTAAAGCACCTTTTTGATATTTATAAGTATTAAAGGCCTCAGGAATATTTATTCCACGGTCTTAATAACGGTAATGCCCAACAATTTTGAAATCAAATAACATGTCGTTAAGTTGCGGGCCTAAACCGATGTTGTGAATGATTTTATAGCGATTTGAGTTGGACTTGCTGGGTTCATCACTCACTATGCCGATGTGTGGCAGGTTGTTATCTAATCGCCAACTAACAATGTCACCTGGTTGATAATCTTTGGGGTTTTTGGTTGTTTTTAGGGTTTTTCCGTGCCTTTTAAAAAACGCTTCGAGGTTTGGTACGCGTCGGTGGTCTATGTTGCTATCAGGCTTTTTTAAACCCCAAATTTTGGGGTAAGCATCGAAGTGTGCTTTCATGTCTTCGTGCACTAATTGCTGCAAGTCTTTGCCTAGTGTGCGGTAACTGCGAATCACCACATCCGAACACACACCTCGATTTTTATCCACATCACCATTTGGGTAGGGTATTTTTTTATAAGAACCATCGTAAATGACAAAATGCTTAAGGCGCTCTTTTGCAGCTTCAACCAAAGTGGTTTGGGCACGGACAAAAGAGCTGCACAATAATGCAATAAAAAGAAATGTTTTCATATATAAACGACAATGGCTATTATCAAAAGTTCATTCAAACTATTAATGCCAATGTTCCAAAATTTTAATTCCAGGAGCTAAAGGGGTCTACCATGGAAATTAGTGGTAGAAAGAACAGCGATTTAGAATACAATAAATCAGTGGAACAGGCAGAAACAAAACGGGTCAAGTGACCTGTTTAGCAATCAAGCTAATTATGTTTGACCCCTATTACCTTTGTCGACCCTAACCGACGCTTTTGAGGTTAAAGTTTAGTTTAGAGTGGGATAAATCCCACTTACCAAGAA
>JALSIL010000327.1 GCA_026990095.1 Lysobacterales bacterium | reverse complement strand
TATAATTTCATACCGTTACAAAAACTTCTGCACCCATGCATCGATTACTTTAGTCAGGTATTGAATATCTGAATTTCTTGATAACAAATGATTCGCATCATCAAGACTAACAAAACTTTTGGGGTGTTGTGCCTTGGAGTATATTTTTTCGGCTTCTTCTATATCAACCACACCATCTTTTGGTGAGTGCATAACCAATATGGCTTTATTTAGTTGACGAATATGCACAGTATTTTGATTAATCAAATCATCGAGAAACTGTTTCTTTATAGTAAAATCACGTCCTGCCAGTTGAATCAATGCTTTTCCTTTGGAGTGAATTTCTTTAATTGAAGATGAAAATAGGTGAGTGATGTGCTCGGTGTGTGCAGGCGATGATAAACAGACCACCGCTTTAGATTCAGTAATAGCAGATGCTGCCTTTAAAATGGCTGTTCCTCCCAAGGAATGCCCAATAAGCAACTGTGGAGCCTTAAAATTATTTCGCATAAATCCCGCTGCTGCTGCTATATCAGACACATTGGTGCTAAAGTTAGTATCTGAAAAATCACCATTACTTTCTCCCAAGCCCGTGAAATCAAAACGAAAAACAGCATAGCCCAGTTTAACCATTTCACGCGAAATTCGTGAAGATGCAGTAAAGTTTTTGCCACAGGTAAAACAGTGAGCAAACAGAACGTAGGCTTTTGGCTTATTCTTAGGCAAAGCCAAAACTCCAGATAAATCGTCTTTATGTCCTTTAAATCTATATTTTTTCTTCATTACTTACACTTGTTTCAATCAATTATATTAGAACATATTTTTTCCCAAATCCCAATATTGAAGCGCGAATTAGAGTGCAATCAATTATTCGTATCATCCTGTGAGCTTACGTAAAAAAAAACATCAGGAATGTTTTTTCATGATAACCCACAGGGTGAAACCCATGGACGGGATAAGTAAAAAACTTTACAAGAGACCTTTGCATAACTATATGGCGAAAGAAAAAATAGAGAAAATTTGCCAGATTGAGTTAAAAATTGAAGGTAATAACCAGTTATTGGCGAGATTTTTTTGCGAAAAGCTGGTGAATTTAATCATTTTTT
This sequence comes from Lysobacterales bacterium, assembly GCA_026990095.1. Classification (GTDB taxonomy): domain Bacteria; phylum Pseudomonadota; class Gammaproteobacteria; order Xanthomonadales; family Marinicellaceae; genus NORP309. Next base: position 1,336 of record JALSIL010000327.1, on the reverse strand, counting down.
ACTCGTCACTATAATTATGCAAAGGTCTCTACAAAAGTTATTTAAACAATTCATTTAAATAAAACGCAATTCTAACACCTGCCTGCTGCAATCTTTGCTTAACAATGGGTAAGTTTTTATACTGAAAATTCCACGACAACTTATCTTTTTCAGGATAAAGTCCTAATCGCAACTTCACGCCCTCAGCTATCCATACGATAGAATCGGTTGTTTGCCATTGTTTTATTTGTTTATCGGTGATTTTTTTGCACAACCAGTCCGTCCACTCGCTGTAGGACAAAAGCTGTCGATCAATCAAATCTTCATCCCAAACGCGATGCAAAGTGGAGTCTTTCCAGAAAAAATTAACCTTGATTTTATTGCCACCATGGTCTTCACTGGTTCCTGTATGAAAGGGTTGATGCAAATCACCGATAATATGAATAATAAATTTAAGCGCCAATTGCTTGTCATTAAAACTACTTTTAGGGTCTTTTATCACTTTTGAGTACATCTTTAACGCAGTTACTGCATCACCTTCTTTTGGTGCGCCCTCTTGCTCATAGGTTTTGCCCTTATGCACATTGACATAATGCCAAGGCGAAGCGGTTTTTTGCCAAAACTCGCTTTGATTCGACTTCATTTCATCAAAATAAGTGGAAGCCTCAGCCATATCCTCATTAAGCAATAATTCATTAACTGCCTTTTGTGCAAGCGGTGAAAGGTAGTGCTCTGCAATCGCCGCAGTGACTCGATGACCCGTTTGACCCCAGCTACGAGCTTGAAAGCTTAAAATTATTGATAATATTAAAAAGAATATTTTTTCTGTTTTCATGGCAACACTAATTATTGGTTGAATGCCTTATTATTTCATAATTACTTAAGTATTACCCTAACCAAGAAAAAATAATAGAGAAACTGTTAAAAACTCGACTTTAAAACCAAGCATTTTTAAACTACTATTCTGGTTTAACCGCAATCCCACGAATCGTTGGACGCACAAAAGCTGGAGCTTTTCGCATACTGGCCTTTGTTATTAGCTTAATTGTAAAACCTGTTTCGAGCATGTATTTTTCGGTTTCGCGGTTGGTGTGACAATTGCCAGAAATACGTTTCCAAATGGGATTGATGCGATTTTGCCATTTGAGCCTATTGGGGTTATTTTCTGCTGCCACATGTTCCATAAACAAAAATAGACCACCTGGTTTTAACACGCGATAAACTTGTTTAGTAAGCGTCAACCAAACCACATACTTGACAAGTTCTATCAATCGTTGTTTGATTTAAAATTCCAAGGCAGGAGTTTTTCGTAGCCTTCAATAGATTCAACCAACTGCAGCTCTTTATAAATATGTGT
>JALSIL010000326.1 GCA_026990095.1 Lysobacterales bacterium | reverse complement strand
AAACCACTTTTGGCTCATTATTCTCCATCACTACAGCAGATTCATCTTGCCCCTCTATGCCTTTGGGAAAAGCTGTTTTTATCGCACCTGTTAAACGCCCTGCTATGGAATGGTTTTTCCCGTCTGCTTTGTAGTCTCTTGCTAAAATATTGGGATCAATCAAAAACTTCATAACATCACTGGGCTTTGTTGTTGCTGATTTGGAGCTAGTTAAAATATTCTGCATATTATCGGATTCAAAATACCCTGCTGCCGCAACATTAACTGTCGTTAAATCACGAGTAATGATATCCTCTTTATTAAAAGCATCATCGGTAAGAGCCAAAATAGCAAGATGCCGTTGTGGTCGAGCACCTTGTCGTGTTTGCACATTCAGGGCATATTTTTCATCAAGCAATAACTTTTTTGCATCGTAGTTGACATTCCAAGCCTTAAACAAAGGCGCTAAATCTGAATTTCTTTCGGCTTGATAAGCATTCATTGGGTTGTTTGGGTCTGGAATAATAACCTCTGCTTGTGCAAATGGATCAACAAATGCCACTAATCGTCCACCTTTCATAACAAATTGATCAATGGCAAAAAGGGTTTTCTCTGGTAGGTTTTTGGGGTGAATCAACAACAGCACATCAGTATCAATAGTTTGCGCATCTGACGCAATCTTTTTAACCTCATAATCTTTTTGTAATTGACTAACAAAAACTTGCGCAGGAACAGATTGCCCCTTGCTCTGGTCGTAATGAGCCATAACATCAATTGAACTTAATATGCCAATAGATTTCTTTTCAGGTTTATTCAAACTATTGATTAATTGAGCGATATCGTATTCTAAAAAAGACTCTCTATCGGGCTGTAAAAAAGGAATTGCCTCTACATTGTCTAAGGTGTTTTCACCCACCAAACCAAAAAATACATTCTCACCGCCATCTCCAACTGGCAATGCTTGCAAGCCGTATTGAGAGGCTTCATCTTCTTCTGGTGAGAATGTTTTTGGGTCAATCAAACTGACCTTAAGCTTTGACCCTGAATAGCGTTTCATCTCGTTGAGCAAATCCATAACGGTGTTTTTATAGGTGCGCAACATGGGAATATTGTGTGTGGCTTCGTCAGAAAAATACACTTTTAATTGTATGTTTTCATCTATCGATTTAAGGATGTTTTTTGTCCCATCATTTAAAGTAAAGAGCTTGTTTTCGGTCAAATCCATTCGAGCCTGTGAAAAAACACCCGATTGACTGATAATAATCGAACCCAAAAGGAATATTGCAATTAATAATAAAATTTTAGTTGTATTTGATTTCATTGTTTTCTCCTTAATCTGCCTTTTTCATGTCTAAAACAAGTGACGTTGCATAAAGCCATACAGAAATAACCATAAGGAAATACAACACATCTCCCAAATCAAGCACACCCTTGTTTATGCTGATATAGTGCGTCAAAAAACTCATTGATGCAATGGTGTCCACTAAAAATTGAGGCAGCCACGCATTAAAGAAATCTAAAACCATGGGCAAGCCAGCCAACAAAAACAAAAAGCAAATAACGGCTGTTAAGATAAAGGCAATCACTTGATTTTTGCTAGCGACAGAAATACATGAACCAATGGCTAAAAAAGCCCCAGCCAACAATAAACTGCCAAGATAACTGGCAAAAATCAAGCCATTATCAGGTTCTCCTAAATAGTTAATCGAAATCCAGATTGGAAAAGTCAGAAATAGAGCTATGGCAACAAATATCCAAGCCGATAAAAATTTACCTAAGACTAAATCACTTTGTTTGACTGGCAAAGTCATTAATAATTCAATATTGCCACTGCGTCTTTCCTCTGACCACATGCGCATTGACACCGCTGGCACTAAAAACAGGTATAACCACGGATGGAAATTAAAAAATGGAGACAAATCTGCCTGACCTCGTTCGTATAAGCCGCCAAGATAGAAAGCAAAAACACCACTTAACATTAAGAAAATCACAATAAAAACATAGGCAATCGGTGTTGAAAAATACCCTTGTAATTCACGTTTAATAATTGCCATTTTAGCACTCATTATGCCACCTCCTTAACATCATCAAGGGTAACATTTCTAAACACTTCATCTAAACGCCCTGCTTCCATGGACAATCGTGTAACCGAAATTTCGTGTTTCTTTAGAAAACCACTGATTTCATCAAATATATAAACACTTTGTGCTGGAAATACGGTTGTCTTTTTACGTTTTGCATCGTATTCAACATCGCGCACGCAACCCATTGCTTTAATTTCTTCTAATAATGAAAAATCTATTGTGGCATCAAAAGTGACTGCATTGTGGTATTTAGACATGTTTTCTAATTCTGCAGGTGTATTATCTGCTACAATTTTACCATTGGCTATAATAATCGCACGATCACAAACCGCATGGACCTCTTCTAAGATATGGGTCGAA
>JALSIL010000325.1 GCA_026990095.1 Lysobacterales bacterium | reverse complement strand
CTGTAAGCTTTCGATGATCACCTGTGTTGTTGTAATAAATCCGAGGAAATCCTGTGCCATCGCCATTGTTTTCCTCAATGCGAATAATTTTTATACCTGGGCTGCCATAGACACAAACATAATCTCCAGTTTGGGCGGTGGCCTCAAAAGTGCCATCAAAATTACAGTCCACGTTGTAGTTGTAACCTGCACCTAGTGTTTGAATGGTAAATTCATTGTTGGTAGAAGTGCCTGGAAAGTCAGTTTTGACTTGAATAACAAAGTCATCTGCTCCTGCTGCCATAGAGTTTTGGCATAAAAAACTAAGTAAAAACAGTAAACTAAACTTGTGTAAATAATTATTCATTGGTTTTCCCATCATTGATAAAATACCAACGCAGTATAGTCAAAATAGGACATTTAGATTCTGATATAATCCTGATTTAATTCTGATTAGCAAAAATGAGGGGTATTTCAAGACATCTAATAACTTTCTTGTATAACCCTAAATCCCGATAGAGAAACACGATTCTAGCACTACCCCTTAGCACGTCTAGCAAACCTAAAAAATAACTTATCACCAATCAGGTGACGACGAATTTTTTAAATTTGCTATACGCACCAATTGATTGCACTATAATTCGCGATTCTCTATTGGGATTAGGGTATAATTGAAAACCTATGAAATATTCGTTTTTAAAATTTACCTTAGATACCGAAACTAAGGAGCTTTATGCCAACAATCAACCACTGCTCATCACTAAATTGCAGTATGATTTGTTGTTATTTTTGCTACAAAACCCAAACAAAATGTTTACTAAAAAAGACATTTTAGACACGCTTTGGGCTGGTAAACACGTCACCGAAAACTCCATCGACCAAATTATTTCTAAGTTACGCAAAATTTTAAGCTCTGTTGAAAAAGACAGTTACATCAAGACTGTCTATGGCAAAGGCTTAATGTTTGTTCCGGAAGTTAACCTTCACCCAATACAACAAACCAAAGTTCATAAAAAAACAAAACGACTGCCTTCCAAGGTGCTCTTATTGCTTGCGCTAATGGCGATTATCATCGGGATTGTTTTCGCTTACATGCCTTCATCACCTGAGCACCAAGAGCCATCGCTGTTGCTTATTATGTCATCAAATGATGACGAATCATCACATTTAGAAAACAAAGAATGGTTAAATCAAGCACCCAGCTCTTTTGTCAATCAACTCTTTAATTACGCCAATATTGCGCAATTAAAAGACTACAAAAACAAACCCGAACATTTGGATAGACAACAATATATCAATAGCCAATGGCGTTTATCTCCAAACCTTAAAGTGGTTAATATTCACGTTTATCAAAAGGATAATTTAAGCACGGTGGAATTGCAGGTATTTGATAAAAATACCCTGCGTTTAAAACAAACATTTACCGAATACAATCTGGCACGTGCCTTGCTCTTAGCAAGTAAATGGTTAGCAAAAACAACAGGCAACCCAACCGATATAAAACAATTGGAGTCGTTGTTTCCACAAAGTTCTCATGTCATTGAACTGTACCTTCGCGGCATAACCAGTCTGAACAAAGGAGAGATTGATAAAGCCGAACAATACCTGCAATTATGCCTAACGCAAGACCCTAATTTTAAAATAGCACACCTGCAATTAGCACACGCTAAAAATGCGCAAGGAAAGCAAGATAAAGCCCTGGCAATTCTTGATGCTTTATCAGAATCACAGCTAACACCAGCATTCGAAATTGCCATCGCCACCCTTCGCGGTGACATCTATGACACGCAAGGAAAGTACCAACAAGCACGAGAGTTATACCTCAATATTCTCAAAAAATACCAAGGCCAAAACCTTCTGGCTTTAAATGAGGTACACTATAATTTAAGTTTTACCTACGCTATTTTAACTCAATACCAGCAAGCATTAAGCGAATTAGACACACTTGAGCAGAATCTTAAAAACAGCGACCACCCAGAGCTTTTAGCTCATGTTTATCAGAAAAAAGCCAGTTTATTGCAAAAATTAGGGCACCTTCAACAAGCCCAGGAAGCAGCTAATAAATCATTAACACTGTTTTCAAAACTTGATGATTTATTGGGAGAAGCAAAAATTTACATCACTTTGGCACGTATTAGCACACATAAATCAGAGTACAAAAAATCGGTACAATTTCTTGAACAAGCCCTAGTAATTAATCAATCATTGAATTATAAACTCGGCGTAGGTGCCACCATTAATGAACTAATTTATGTCCTTATGGTCCAAGGCAACTTTGATAAAGCGTGGGAGCTGAATCAGAAAATGCAAGACATTGCACTCGAAATCAACTACAACGCCATGTTGCAAATCGCCAAACAATACGCTGTTGATATAAGCCGAGCCCTAAAAAAATGGAAACGTGCCGAACTTTACCTGCAAGAACACGCAGAGCTTGCCCAAGCCTCTGGCAATAAAA
>JALSIL010000324.1 GCA_026990095.1 Lysobacterales bacterium | reverse complement strand
CGTGTAAACACCATTTATTATCACCCTCTTGGTATAAATCCTTTTTCATGTATAAGGCAATAGGTTCTAAAATGATGGATACACGTTTATCAATTTGTGCTAATGCCATTAATGTTCGCATCATCATAACGGCATCATCTCCACGCGATGGACAAGCAACAATTAGCCCTGGAATATCGCGCAATGCTGCCATGGAATTGTCGTTATGAAAGTGCCCTCCAAAACCTTTTTGATAACCTAATCCAGGTATGCGTACCACCATTGGGTTGGCAAATTGATTGTTGGAAAAGAATTGTAAACTAGCCGCTTCGCCACGGATTTGATCGCAAGCATTGTGAAAATACGCCAAATACTGAATCTCAGGTATTGGAATCATGCCCATGTTTGCATAACCTTGTGCCAAACCTAAAATAGTTTGTTCATCTAATAGAGTATTGAACACCCGTTTGGGTGAAAACTTTTTATACAAACCTTTGGTTAAGGTGTAAACTCCGCCTTTTTGTGCCACATCTTCGCCGAAAATCAGTGAATTGTCGTATTTAAGCATGATATCGGTTAAGCCTCTATTTATCAAAACAGCCATGTGTTTTGCTGGCTGATTCTCTGGCAACAACTTCTCATTACCAAATATTTTGATGCGTTTGTCTTTATCTACGGGTTTGATAGCTTGTTCATTGACTAACTGCTGAGAATAAGGAGCCAATGGTCGCACAACTTCTTCGATATCGGTAATGCGCTCTTGCAAATCCGCCTTATAAGCCGAATCCATGCAACGCTTATTCGTTCTTTCATAAAGGTCTAAAATATCCTTTGGCGTCATAATACCAGCATCTACGGCAATTTTAGCAGATTTTAACAAGGGATCTTTGGCTTCTTCTGCTTCTAATTCGTTTATATCACGGTAATCCACCTCAAAATCAGTGCCTGCATGCCCCATTAAACGGGTTGTTTTTAAGTGTAAGAAAACGGGTTTTCGCTCGTAACGGCAAAAATTAACAGCACGTTGAATTTGCCTGTAACCACTTGCTAAATCTAAGCCGTCGGCTTGAAAATATTGCAGACCTGGTCGGTGTTTGAAGTTTTTCTCAATCCAACCGCTGGGAGTTTTAACCGAAATCCCTATGCCATTGTCTTCACAAATAAATAAAACTGGTACATCCAAGCCTTGATAACTTGCCCAAGCTGCGGCATTAAATGCTCCTTGTGCTGTTGAATGGTTACTGCTGGCATCACCAAAATTACAAATAATTATTGAATCATCAGGAATTGGTAAACCCGAACCAGAACGCTTGCCTAACTCAATTCCAAGAGCCGTACCGACCGCTTTTGGCAAGTGACTAGCAATAGTGCTTGTTTGTGGTAAGACCCACAACTCTTTAGAACCCCAAACCTTATGGCGACCACCAGAGGCTGGGTCACTTTTACTGGCAGCAAAAGACAGGCAGGTATCGTAAATTGGATCAATTGATGGAATATGACGCGAACGCTCCATCATAAAGCCACCACTGCGGTAATGCAAAAATGCGGGGTCGGTATGACGGGTTAATCGTCCTAACATAACACTGCCTTCGTGTCCTGATGAGCCGATTGTATAGAAAACTTTATTTTCCAAACGTAAAGCCCGTGCCATTAAATCCAGTTGTCTTGACATAATTTGCGATGTAAACATTTCAATAAACGATTTTTCATCTAAACCATATTCGTTTAAATTCAACAATATATCAGGCTTTTTTAACGCTTTAACAAAGGTTTTAAAATTATCATCAACTACTTGAGCTCGATTGATGTTTTTTGATTTGTTAGTTAATTTGTTTTTTATTTTGTTAAGAATTGCCATGGTATTTTAGAATGCATTTTTGCCAGTTAATTCACGACCAACCACCAGCTGATGAACCGTTTCGGTTCCTTCATAAGTGATAACACTTTCTAAGTTTAGAGCATGACGGATAGCCACATGCTCGGTAGTTATCCCTGCTCCGCCCAATAAATCACGGCAATCGCGTGCGATATCAATTGCCATGCGGACATTATTCCATTTAGCAATTGAGATTTGAGTGGGTTGCAGTTCACCTTTGTCTTTTAAACGCCCAAGTCTTAGTGCCAAAGTTTGAGCCGTGGTAATCTTACGAGCCATTTCAGCCATGCGCAATTGTACAATTTGGTTTTCATTAAGGGCTTTGCCAAATAAAATACGGTCTTGGGTATAATTCAAGGCTTCTTGCAAACACGCTTGTGCACAACCAATTGGCCCCCAAGAGATGCCATAACGTGCATTAGACAAACAAGTTAAAGGACCTTTTAAGCCAATAACTTTTGGTAAGCGGTTTGCATCAGGAATGCGAACTTCATCAAAAAATAAAGCAGAGGTCACGGATGCACGCAATGACATTTTCTTTTTAATGACTTCGGTTGTGAAGCCTTTGGTGCCTTTTTCAATCAAAAAACCTTGCACGC
>JALSIL010000323.1 GCA_026990095.1 Lysobacterales bacterium | reverse complement strand
CACGTTAAAGTCATTGAAAAATTCTGGGGAGAGTTTTCCAACGGTGGCAGAAACGCGTAAAACCAACTCATTTTGAGCTGTAATTTTCTCAAAAATAACAGCAGGTTTAATCTCTTTCGTCTTCTCTTGAAGCTCGATGCCGTAGTTATCATAATTGATGCTTATGTTTTCAAAATAGGTGACTAAAATGGTTAAAAATTCTTCAAGTTTATCTTCACTTACTTTTCGCTCAAAACTATTGAACTCTTTAAAGTTTTCCCCCACCGAGGCAATTTCAAAAATACGATTGTTCATTAAAACATAAGAACTTGTTAAAAAGAGAAATTTTTGATGACCCTCAATTGCAGGAGAGATATTAAAATGTTTGTTTTCTTTTTCAATATTAAGTTCAATCTTAAACGTACCATCTTTAAAAAAAAGTGCTTCATTTTGCTTATTAACAACTTTAGTAGAGTTTTTTAAGAGGCTCAGTAGTTTAGGGTGTTCATGCAGATAAATTTCTTCACGCTCATACTCCCAATTAATCTGAAAAAAATCATCTTTTTGGGCATTTTCGAGAACTTGTAAAATCTCTCTATCACCCCCAGAGTAGAGACGATAGTCTATCTCTTTTAAAGGTTTTAATTTTGAATTGACAAGATGGATAAAAGCACCATTTACATCAAAATCTATAAGATATTTGAAGCTCTTTTCTTCTTTTGCACGGGTTAAAAAGCTCTTTTGTTGTTTAAATACTTCTAGCATTATAAGTTTCCATACTTTTTAGGATGCATTATATCTAAAAGGAATTTTAAAACATATTAAAACATAAAAAGACTATTTTTTAAGAATAACTTCTATATAATCATTTTTATGAAAAAACTTTTACTACTACTAATACTTATTTTTATAGGAATACAATTTATTCCTATGAATGTCCCTGCTAATTTACCTGTTCAAGAGGATGAAGTGCTAGAAGCTCCTCAAAATGTACAGGCAATCCTTAAACGAGCATGTTTTGATTGTCATTCAAGTCATACGACTTTTCCATGGTATAGTAACATTGCCCCTGTTTCTATTTTTACTAAGTTACATGTTCAAGAGGGAAGAGAGCATCTTAACTTCTCTACATGGAATGCCTATAGTGATGAGAAAAAATTAAAATATCTTCAAAAGATACCAAAAGCAATTAAATCTAAAATGCCATTACCGAGTTATCTTTTAATGCATGAAGAGGCTAAATTGAGTGAAGATGATAAAAAAGTCTTAACAAAATGGGCAACTGAAGTTGCTTTTGATTTAGAGTAAAATCAGATACTTCATTGTTTTAACTTCTTAAAAAGGAGTCGAGATTAATTCGACTCCAACAAGCCTTTCATCTTTTTATCTAAACTCTTTTTAATCATTTTTTTTAAAGGGCGAGGATACATAATGCGAATTTTAGGTAACCATTTGATAATTAGCTCCTCTAACTCTTTGTAGTTAGAGATGGTGTATTGTACCTCAATGTCTCCATTGTCAAAATCTGCCACGACCTCTTGGCTAGGGAGGTACTTTTTCAAAATAAAATTACGCCTAATAGAGCTGTCAATACGCAATCTAACCGTTACTTCTTCTCGTCCAAAAACTGCCCAAGGGGTTTGGATACGTTTTATAAAAGTAGTTATATCTTGATGTGCAAAAAAAGTTTTTTTAGTTAAAATAACCTCTTCAATCAATGAGAAGCGTAAAAATTCAAATTTTGATTTGGAAACATTTTCTCCTACAATGTAAAAGTTTTCATTGAGAAAGAGGATTTTATAGGGGTGAAAGTTTCGTTTTCCCAGAAAACGCTCTGTCTTATAGACAATCTTTATCTCTTTGTTAAACTTAATGGCATGTTCTAGTTGTTTAATGACCTCTTTGTTTTTCATGTTCTCAAAAGGGCGTGATTTAAAATCATATTAGACTCATAGAAAAGGTAGAAAAATTTCAGATTGAGAAGATGAGTAAAGAAGAAAAGCAACGATGGAATGATGGAAAAAGTTTTGAGAGAGGGAATGCTGTTTTAGTTTTTGAGGGGGAGGGGTTTAGGTGTATAGATTAATCTATTAAGTAAAAACTAGGCATTATTGCTTAATATACTAAACAAAAGGCTTGAGTATGGGTATTATCCATTTTATCAAGAGAACAAAAACAAGCTTTATTTGAACAATACTAATTTAATTTTCGCATAATATACACTATTCAAAAATAGGAGTTTTTTTAGTCGATGGTAAATATATTTTTGAAATAGGAGGCAAAAACAAAACTTTTAAGCAAATCAAAGATATAGAAAACTCTTTTGTTGTTTCCGATGACATCGAGATAGGAGTAGGCAATAAAGTACCTCTTTGGTTGTTTGGATTTTTGTATTAAGGGAAGAGCTTAAAATATATTGAGTTTCTAAACTTTAAGCTTGACAAATTCAACAAAAAAAGCTAAAATAGTACTAAATAATATACT
>JALSIL010000322.1 GCA_026990095.1 Lysobacterales bacterium | reverse complement strand
CAATGGAATTAAAAAAGGAACTTGCAGAACAAAAACAGCAAGAAATACAAAAAAAGATTGAACAAAAGGAACGGCACACAAAATACACATTCAAAAACATGGCTATCGAATGGCACAGCCTTGAAAGACTGCACATGGACTAAGCAGACTGTGAAAGTATTCTGATGGCGAGTAAAAATGGCATAAAATTCGCTACTATATCGTTGAAAAACATGGAATTAGCCCACTATTTGCGAATTTTTTAACGCAGAGTGGTGTTTTTTGCAACTTTTTAACATGTGCCATGAGTTATGCAAAGGTCTCTATTATAAGAAACTTAGTAGTTCCACTAATTTAAACTCTTTGCCAATTACAGGCACAATTCATATTGGACAAGGCTTAGATTTGCCCATTTCGTTACAAACTGTTATAATTGAAGAAGAGGGTAAATATGTATAATTATATAATTAGAATATTAAGGCATGAAATGGAGTTGTTTCGTTTTTTTTGGCTATTTTCTATATGCAAACTCTCTCTTTTATATTAATAATTAAGGGGAAATTGAATGAAAGATTTATTGTTTTTTGAAAAGTTAATTACACCAAAATTTATCACAATTATATACTGGTTAATGCTTGCGGGTATAGTTGTTGCTGGTTTATATCAAATTTTTGGAGGATATGGCGGCTTTAGTATGTCAAAATTCTTCATGGGACTTGTGTTTATTGTTTTGGGCTCAATTGGCGTACGCGTTTGGTGCGAATTACTTATTGTTCTGTTCAAAATGAATGAAGCATTGCAAGAAATCAGAAAAAAATAAAACTCTTGGAGTTGTATTGTAAAAGGCTTTTTTTATTTGTTATTGAGCCTTTTTAAGCTAAAGTGCTTTGTTTGAGAACGTTAATAAATTTTGAAAATGGTTGTCGTTAGCAATAGCAGAAAAATAGGAGTTTGAAGCCATAAAAAGGTGATTATCGCACCCTGAATTTATGGCTTTTTCTACTGCTATTGCATGCCCGTCTCAAAAAGTGTTTCCATTTGAGTTGATTTGCTACCCACGGTTATGGGTGAACACATAGCGAGCCTTATCCACCAATCCATAAGGTCAAGCATTTATAGAACCGTATTAATATTTACCTTAAAGCTGTTTGGTTAATGATTGGACTTACATTTGAGTCACACCCTCTAAGCGGCTTTAACCCAAACCCCTTTCCTTTGAGAGCTTAACTTCACGTCTTTTCTCAAGTGTTTTTCTCACCGAGCGTGTAATTCGATCAGCAGCTCCTGCAATGGCAAGGTCAATATTGGCATCATGATGCGTAACTGCAATGGGTTGCATGCCTCTTATGCGGGCTTCCATGGTACAGCGCAAATCATCACTGCCGCCTTTGGGGCCATTCTCATCTGAAATATACACCTCCACACGCGTCACTTCATCCATAAAACTATTCAAAGAATCATTTAAAAGACCCTTAACATATTGTATCAATAAATCACCGCCTTTGACGTTATGATCTGTATTGACTTGTATTTGCATTGCGAACTCCTATTGTTTAAGTCATATATAAACTGAGGACATAATTTGTTTTTTCAATCTTTTTCGATACAACACATCACAATTAAATAACCCACTATTCTGGCTCGTGCATTAATTCACAGATGACGCAGATGAAAAACAAAACCACCGTAGTGGGTCACCGATGTGTGACCCTGCGAAAATCCAGTAGTCTAAAAACCAAAAAAACAAACTTCGCACAGCGGCACAAAGACACGGCGAAAATTAAAATAAATTTCTCAATAATTCGTAAGATGGGATTCACCCATCATTATGATATAAGTGTTGGTTCCAATGTGATTTTGACTAGAGTAAATTTATGGTTTTAATGGAAGTATAATAAAACAAGTGGTTTGATATTCCCCCAATAAACTCTGAAGGACGAACAATGGTTGGTGGATTTGTGAATGAGTGACGCTCTGGTTAATATAAAAAGCTAAGGGTAATTATGACTCGATTTCTGCAAGTATGATTTTATATACTCCTTTGATTTTGAGTCTGTAAACCAAACGAAGTCAATCTGGTAAGTGGGATTTATCCCACTCAAAACTAAACTTAAACCTGAAAAGCGTTAGTTAAAACCGACAATCTAACAAAGTCAAATCTTCTGATTCCGTGAACTTCGTGGTGAATTAATCTGTTCTATTATACCACCAAGGACACGAAATTATCGTAGCTTGATTTATATCTCTTTTTAATTATTTCTTTACCTTTTTGCTAGCCTGAATATTTCATAGTCCCTAAAAATATTAACAAAAAAAGCAAAGATGTTTGAAAACTAAAAAAGTAGATGGTATTTCACAAAAAATAGAGGGATTTTGTGCCATTTCACAAATTTTAGGCACAATGAAACACATACCCATTATTTGTCAACATGCTGGGTCAGCACTCATGGAAAACTAAGCTGAACTTAGGCGTTTTGTGATGAGGAAGAACTCCTCTTGCCATGGGTA
>JALSIL010000321.1 GCA_026990095.1 Lysobacterales bacterium | reverse complement strand
CAGAATGACTTCTTTTGGCAACAAGCATAGATGCAGAAGAATTCGCATCGATTTCGTAACCAGTTTTTGGTGTGTATTCCGCTGAATTTTCCGATTCGGTTTTTTCAGAAGCAGCGGTGTTTGCTGCATTCAAGATATTAAAAGGCGTTGTGAAAGCGAGAAGACTTGCTGTGAGCACTATTATCTTAAAAAAATTATGGTTTTTCATGGATTAGAGATAAATTGTCAGTTATGATTCAGTTGTCTAGGTAATTCCAATGTCAGGCAAGGAATTACAACACCTAGAACGAATTGTATGATATATATTAGTAAAAGTTAATAAACAAATAATGGTATACGTTAATTTAAATATGAATTAAGAGCTTAAAGCTTTAAAGTCTTGAAAAGCCTTCTCCAGAGGGAGAAGGTCGGTTGAGGGGGAAACAAAAAGATCTCCACCCTATGAATGAAATAAAAATGAATTGGCTCTTAATTCACATTTTATTCGCAATGGACATTTAGTTGTTTTGTTGCTTTTCGATTTCGAAGAGAATTGGGCCAATTGACCGCTGATTTCTCAAAGAAATAGTTTGAGTTAAACATACCCACGAAGAGGAGGGATGTTATGTCCACGCCAGAATCTCGATATGACTTTACATCCATTTTGCTACATTGGCTTGTTGCATTTTTTATTTTTGCACAATTTATAATTGTCTGGCACATTTATGACCTTCCGCAAGATTCCACAGAGTGGCGCTTCTATTTCAATCTACATTTGTTTATCGGCTTAATTGTTTTCTTATTGGTTGTGATATGGATTGGTTGGCGCTTAACCCATAAACCACCGGCTTACCCAGAAAGTTTGTCAAAAGGTGAGCAATTTCTTGCGCGCATTGTATATTTTTTCTTATATTTCTGTTTATTGCTATTACCTGTTACAGGTTTTCTCAAATTAGCGTATGGGCCTCCTGTTTCGTTTCTTGGGAAGACCTTATACCTTTGGGTTGAGCAGAATAACGAATTATATGATTTGTTTAATTTACTGCATAAGGCTTTATTTTTTATTTTATTTAGTTTGCTTGTAGTACATTTAGTTGGTCTAGTTTTACAATTATTTAGACACAATGGCGTTTTCAGCCGGATGTTTTTGTCATTACGCTCCAAAACAACCGAATTGATGCTGCCGGGGTTTACTGGCCCATCACCAAAATATAAACATACCTCATTAAATTTTCTGGTGTTTGGCACCTTGGCGCTTCTTGCACAATTACTGATAGCAATCGTTACAATTTTGTTGCTGGTATTTGCAACCTCGGGGAATCAACCCGGGCCGGGGGGACTTAGCGGTAATGAAGCAAGTATCTTTTGGGCTCAATGTGGGATTATTTCGCTGTTTGTAACCATTATTTTCTTTTACTATACAACACGTTATGCCAAGAAAATAAAACTGAAACAGGATGTGGAGTTGCACGCCCATAAAAAAAGAACATTGTATTTGGTGGGCTTTGGTTTGCTCTGCGGTCTTATCGGAATAGTCATTTCTATTCTTGGTGTTGGAGCAAGCGTTGAGCTGTTAATTGCCAAAACCATTTCGCAACCCCCTGGTATTGCTATTACTGACCCAAGCAAAATAGTCAGAGCTTTGGACGTTTTTGTTCTGGTCATAAATTTTGCAATTGTTATTGCACATTTTATCGGAATCGTTGTTTCATTGTGGCTGTTAAATCGTGTTGACCGAAATTTTTAAGTGAGACGGCTGTATGGCTAGGGATGGGGTGTAGCAGCTAGGTAGTGGAGAAACTGGTGGGGTGCTCTGCGCAACAAAAAAAGATCGAAAAAAGGAGCTTTTCCTATTGCTGCTGCAGTCGAGTTATCCTATCTCAGATAGTCTCTATATCATTTTGAACCCAATGTTGGATTTTCTCATTCCCACGCTTTCGTGTGGGAATGATTTGTCAAAAGAGAATTTTGAAAGATATAAGGTTGTTTTGCTATTCTGAATCAGAAATCAGTATAAGCCCTTCGGTTTCTCTGGTTTTCTTTCTATTTTAAAACAGGGCGGGCATTTATTGGTTGTACAGGTCTGTTATTGGGATGCTCCAATAAAGACTCAAACTGTTTTATTTGTTGTTTAGAAACTGAAAGGGGTTGCTTCATCACTAACCATGTTACTCCTTCGGTACATGGTGGTGTTGTTAAAGAGCCATTATATCGATAGTAGTCCTGGTGACTGGGTAAGATATCATCGGCAGAAATCGTCGGTTGTAATTTATTTTTTTCTCCTGCTTTTTCTGGCATAGATTCCCAAATTGATTTTATTGTCGGGTTTTCCTCACCTTCCTCAAACAGGACTGCAACGACAGCAAGGTTGCCGTCTTTATCAGCATGAACCAGGTGCGCCTCCAGAGGATAAGCCTGGCCATTAACATGATTTTCACTGGGAGCGTGAAAATGAAATTGCTTTAATTCAAATATTTGGCCGCGAACAGATAAGTTGCTTCCTGAAAGATAATTAACCTGAACAGTATGACCATTATTAATGACTTCGTTGCCGCCCAGTTTGTAAGCTAGGCCAAGGGGCGGTAACTCTGCTTCGATAAGATCAGCTAAATCAATAGGTGATTGATTTACGCCTTTTTCACAGGCGGTATAATCAGAATTCATGGAGCCCCAGTATTTTGGGCCATGATCTCCTTTATAGCTCCAATGGGTATGGTGTTTATTGGTATAAGCACAGCCCGAAGTAAATAGCGTTAAAGCAAGTAGTCCAAACTTGATTTTGGACTGATAAAAAGATGGTTTTTTAGAAAACGAGACTTTAGTAGAGAAAGGTTTCTTCATTTTTTTTCCTTCATTAAAATTAACCAATAGGTAATCCCCAATGCAAAGACAACTGTTGCTGTCGCAAAAATATACATGGGCGTTAGTTCTTTAAAATCAAAAATTATTACCTTTCGTGAAATGGCCATGAGTGCTGTGGCAACCACTAGTTTTACAGGTAATACATCGTTTCTGATATAAATGGTGATATTGATAAAAATCTCAATGGCGATTAGAACAGCTAAAAAAGCTCCGAAAGTTGCCAGAATATCCGAAATACTCAGCAAAAAAACGGGGGGTTGCATTAACCTTTGGTAAAGGACGTAAAGAACATCACCGATACCCCAAATGATTACCAAAGTCATTAGCATTGCAAGAAATTTTACCGCGATTTTAATGGTTTTATGCAGGAACTCAATCAGCGGGTCTTTATGTGTGCTGGGGAGTTCTTCCATGGGATTGCTATTTGTTATGTCCTCATTATCCACAATAATATTTTTATTTAGAGTTAGTGGGAGCCAAGCATAAGAATTATTAACTGAGATTTTGATTGTTTAACTCTTTTAATCGAGTTTCGATAATTTTTTTATGATCATTCAGATTCAAAACTTCGCTGGTAATCGTTTCAATGCCAAGAATGACCAAGTTGGCATAGTCTTTATGCATAATTTGCTTTACCTTCTCTTGCTCCTGTAATAGATTTTCTTTTCCTTTTTTAATTATCAAATCCACATCATACTGCGCTTGCTGATGTGCTTTGGCAATAATTTCATTGGCTTCATGGCTAGCAGTTTCAATGATTTTCTGTGCTTTTAATTTGGCATCAGCAATTTTTAGCGACGATTCGTGTTCGACTTTTTTTAGCTGCTGTTTTATTTTTTCTTCATTTTGAAGATTTTGTTCAATTTTTATCTTTCGCTCATCCAGTAATTTTAATAGTGGCTTGTATAGCAGTTTTTTTAAGATTAGGAAAAGAATCAGAAAATTTACAATTTGTGCTGTAAGCAGAATGGGTTTTACCCCAAAATTGGAAAAAATCTGTTCCATAAGTTTGTTTGTAGCTAATTAATTAGTGAAAGCCAGAATTAAGGCATATATAGCTATAGCTTCGGCAAAGGCCATTGCTAGTAACATGTTGGGGAGAATTTTATCCTGTGCCTCGGGGTTACGGCCAATCGCCTCCATCGCTTTCATTCCTATTACGCCAATTGCTATTGCTGGTCCCAAAAAACCGCCGGCAATAGCTAGAGAGATGTTTTCCATAAAATTGTCCTCATTTTGTTTGGTTAGAATTTTTTTAATGAATCTGTTTACTGCTGAGTATTCTCATAAAAACCAGGGTAAGCATCATGAAAACCGCTGTCTGAATAAATGCCACCATAATTTCCATTATATAAAAAGGTAACGGTAATACGAATGGATAAAATGATTTTGCGGTTTTTAACATGACTTTTCCTGCCTGAATATTGCCATAAAGACGAAAAGACAGGGAAATAATTTTGGTAAATTCAGACACCAGTTCCAGCATCCCTACAAATAAGGCGATGCCAAACATTTTGGTAGAAAACCATTTTTGTAAATAGGCTTTGATTCCCAAAAATCGAATCGCGAAAAAATGGGTGATAAAAAGAGATATAAATGCGAGCGCTAATGTTGAATTCAAATCTGCATTTATGGAATGAAAAAAAGGTATAAAGGTTTTTGTTCCGTCGATTATTTTGTAGATTCCAATGGATGAGAATCCCGGCAATAAACCTGATAAATTTGCAGTCAGGATAAACAAAACGAAAGTCATTAGCCAAGGAAAAAAAACGGGTGCTTTTGAGCCGGCAATTTGTTCTGTAAGCTTAAAAATATATTCAATAATAATTTCCATAAATGCCTGAAGTTTGCCAGGAACCATTGACAATTTTTTTGAAATAGAAAAAGCAATGATGGATAAAAAAACAGTAATTAATAGTGAAGTAAATAAAGTATTTGTGACCGGGAAAAAGCCAATATGTCCAATAATTTCAGGCGCTGACAGAAAATATTCAGCTTTTGATTCTGTGGTATCAACGAGTCCTGATTCGGTTTGCATTTTTGGTAAAAGTAAGCGGAATAGTGTTTATCAGTCGCATAGTTTATGTCTTGAACCTTTCAAAAACCTTACAAATTTCTTTTTACAACTTGTGAGAGTATTATTTTTGAAGCAGGGTAATGATTATTATTTGGAGTTCAGAAATAAAATAATTGTGTTTATACTTCACCCGGTTACAACTATGGGATTTTTAACGACTGAGTTTTTGCTGATAGCTACGTTACTAAAACAGTTGCGTAGCTTGCTATGCGCCTGTTTTAGTGCTTTGCTCTCGGCATAAATCAATGCGCTATAAATTCCGCATTCGTAACCGCGCGAAGTATATCAATACAGCATAGTGCCTGTAATAGCAAGAATAATGGTGGAAAAGTTGCTGTGCGTTTGTATTTAGGAACGTGCAAGCAATTTGTTCAAGTTATTTTATGTGTGTTTCGTTAGCTTAGCAAATTGTAGTTCTACTCGGAATCCGCCAAGAGAGGATTGCCCGGCCAATAATTTGGTTTGGTGCAAGTTTGCAATTTCCTTGACGATGGAGAGCCCTAATCCACACCCGGTCCCATCACTACCTGGAATTCGATAAAACCGTTCAAAAATTTTGTCATATTCGCTGGCAATAACCCCAGGGCCATCATCTTCAATAATTAAGCGAGGCACGGGTCGGTCTTGCAGTTTGACGATGATGTTGCCATTGGTTTGACCATATTTGATGGCATTGTCCACTAAATTATTGATTAATTCGGACAGTAATACTTTGTCTCCATCAATAAAAATGGATCGACTGGGAGATTCAAAGCTCAAGTCTATATGTTTTTTCAAGGCGGTTGGCACCCATTCAATACACAGTTCTTTGACTAGGGATGGTAAATCAATGGGGTTGAAATTATGGCGGCCTTCAATTGGTTCGGAGCGAGCGAGCACTAGTAATTGCGCGATAATATGAGAAGCTTTGCTAGCGCTTTTTTGTATTTGTGCCAATGCGGGCCGCATATTTTCTATATTTTTTTCACGCTGGGCACGTTCTACCTGCAGCATAAGTCCCGCCAACGGGGTACGTAATTGGTGAGCGGCATTGGAAATGAATCTTTGTTGCGCAGATATTGCCGCGGATAATTTTTCTAATAAGTTGTTAAGGGTATCAGTTAATATTTTCACTTCCGCAAAAACATGGTTTTCAGAAATTTGGCCTAAATCATTTGGAGTACGCTGAGAAATTTCTCTGGACAAGCGATTTAAAGGGGCCAAGCCGCGATTGACACCTTTAAATAGGTATATGCTGATTAGCAAGGTTAAAATAAACTGAGGAATCAGATCTGCCATTAAAATTTCGACAGTCATGTTTCTGCGCTTGTTTATTGTTTCGGCAACATGAATGTAGACATTTTCTGGAACATTATTGGGGGTTTGTATAGAGACCATTCGAATTGCGGTACCATCGACAAAGGTATCTGAAAAAACCGGTTGTGTTGGGTCGGATGGTAAGTGCACGGTTTTTAGTGTTGGATGATTACCTTTCAGAAAACCACTTTTTTCAGAGATTATTTTGAAAAAGGTGGTATCAATATCATCCCAGGTAAAAATTTCAAGCGCCGCATCGGGGAGGTCTATAGATACTTTGTCATCGTTTGTTTTGACTTCTTGTGCTAATGAATATGCGGAATCAAGAAGCCACCGATCATAGATCAAATTAACATAATGCATCGTAACAAAGTACGACAAGGCTGTTTCTAAGAGAATGAAAAGTAGCAGAGGGAAAATTAGCCGAACAATGATTGCTCGTTTTAAGCTGGGGGCTTTAGTCATGATTTTTATTTTCCAAAAGATAACCTAAGCCTCTGATGGTTCTGATGTTGACATCAAAAGCTTTGATTTTTTTTCTTACGCGATGAATGTAAACCTCAATTGCATTGTCTGCAAGTGCTTCACCTTCGCATGATAGGCGTTGGGCGATACGGTCCTTGCAAACCACTTTGTCTGCCTGTAACAGCAAGATTTCTAAAACGGCTGATTCTCTTGCTGATAATGGCAAAAATTCACCATCGCCCAGAATTTGATGGTTGCTGGTGTCCAGGCGTAAGCGTCCAAATTCAATGTTATGACTGAAGCCACCATAGCAGCGTCGAATCAAAGCCTGGAGTCGAACTTCCAGCTCTTTAAGATCAAATGGCTTGGTCATATAATCATCAGCGCCCTGACGAATACCTTCGATTCGGCTGTTTAAATCATCTCGCGCTGTTAAAATCAAGATTGGTAGAGAATGTTTTTGGCTCCGTAATGTACGTAATATTGTTAAGCCATCCATGTCAGGTAAGCCCAGATCCAAAATGACAAGATCAAACTCCTGAACACTTAAAAGATGTTCTGCCAAAGAAGCAGTTGCCACATTGGAAACTCGATAGCCGCTACCGGAAAGTGTATGGATGAGCCCGTCTGTCAGGACTTCATCATCTTCTATTAACAAGATATTCATCATTAGGTGAAAGGTTATTGAAAGCTTTTATGTATATAATACAGCTTATAGTATTGGTTGGGACTGGGTGCACAGCAAAATGTTTTATAAAAATGGCAGTAAATTGAATAAGAAATCTATTATCTCTGTTTTCCCTTATTGTGCGATTTGTAAATGGGATCTTTCAGCTATTGTTAATCAAGGCTGGGTGAAAAAGGTGGTGTTTGCTTCACCTAAACCTACACTTTATCCGGTAAAACTATTGCGCTATTGGTTTATGTATAATCTGCTCAAGGATGAGCAATCCCGTTTAGGCCGGCCATTGCGTATTTGTGAAATAGGTGTTGATCAGGGGCAAATGCTTCGTTTTACGCAAGATACTGGGTTTAGAGAGTTTTCCAGTTGGGCTGCAGTAGATTGTCGCATTCAGAGTCAACTGCAAGAATCAGGTTATTCCAAGAAAATTGAGGTTGATGTTGATTCTCAAAATTTTTTTCTAGAGGATGAATATGATGTAATTATCGTGCTTCATATTCTTGAGCATTTATTTGAGCCGGAAGAGTTAGTTACACGCCTTTCTGATGCATTGGCTCCTGGTGGAATTTTGATCGGCGGTTTTCCGGTGACACCTAAATGGTTTGCAGCTTTTTGGCAAAAGCGAATTCGGCTTACTGCTTCTAAATACGGGCATGTCAGTGTTTTTTCTCCACAGCGCGTAAAAAAAATGGCGAAAAATTCCAAGCTAAATCTCGATTTTCTTGCGGGAGCTTTCTTTTTGAGAAAAAGTGGTTCTTTTTTGGAAAACTTTAAAGGCTGGCTGCATCTGAATTTGTTGTGGGGCGCGCTTTTTCCATCGTTGGGCGGTGAAATTTATTGGCAAATGTCAAAATAAATGTCCTTTCAATAGGTTATTTTTAATTCAAATTACAAAAAAATAGAGGTTGTTTCAAATGGGTGTAATATTTGGCATAGTAAATATAATAATAGCGGTCTGGTTTTATGCAACGGCCAGCTCAGTCGGCAAACAGGCTTTTATGTGGGCAGTAATCGGTGCTTTGTCTTTTCTTGTTTTTAAATTTTTTGGTTATTCCATGATCGCTTTTATCCAGGAGTCTTCGGTAGATGCAAGTCTGGAGAATTTAATGGAAAAAGGTTATGTGCCTTCTGAAAGATCTGATGATGCGATTGTTAAAGAATCAGTGGATGAGCAAAGTTCAGCATTGGGTATTTTTTATGAATTTTTTCCATTGCTAGTGGCGTTGTTGGGTGTGGCATATATTCGGGCTAAATTTATTTTAAAGATGGGTTTTATCGATTCATTAAAGCACAAAACACCTTTGATACTTGTTACTTCGGAAGAAACAAATGACGAAATTTATGATACGAGCAAAGGATTTTCAAAGTTTTTGAGTGGTTTGTTTCGTCGCTCAAATAAAAAACCCAATAATAGTTAAAGAACAAGCTCGGAATAAGTTGGGTAACTGGTTGAGACTGAAAATAAGTCCTGCTTCAGGAGTATTTATAATTTGGTAATGGTTTGATGACGTAATATTATCCATAAAATGAATGAGCGTTTCTTCGTCAGTAGTATTTCATTATTTTTGTTAGGTGCTGCAATGATGATTATGTCAGCTTCTAACCTTGAGATAACATCTGGGAGAATAAAAACCATTGAAAAAATTCATATTAACAATGGTAACGAACAGCTTGCAATGATTAATGTGTTGTTTATAAATAATTCTTTTAATGTTGCTGGAATAAGAAATAATACTGAGCCGAACGGGAAGCATTGAGGGCAATATTTTGGGAGCCACAAGGTTTCAAGCTGTGCGCGGGCATCAATAAGGGAATGTTAAGCTGTCCTTGGCGCGCTTGTTTTGAAAAAAATTTCAGGCAATACTGGCTGAATGTCTGTACTGCAACTCATGTCAACTTCAATATAAGTCAGAATAATCTAGAAGAATAGTTTTGGTGAAGCAATTTAATAATCCCTTTTATGAATGGGCCTATTAAGGTAGTATGAGCTTATACCAAAAAAGACAATCATCGTGATCCTGAAAAATATGCTAGTTTGACTGTCTCGTCATATTTCACAAAGAATTGAACTTAAGATTTCAATAACCCTCATACTGTGCGGATTGAACAAAATTAAATTTTCGCCGGTTTCACTGACTGACTTTCTTCATGGATCACTTTCTAATATTAGTTTCTATTTTTTTTACCACTGCCGGCCAATTGTTACAGAAAATTGCAGCAACTAAAGCTGCCGCGATGTCTCCAAAATCACACTTCTTAAAACGTATTTTGATCCAACACGAGACTTGGTGGGCTTTTGTTAGTCTTGCAGTCGGTACAATTCTTTGGCTGGTTGTTTTGTATCGTATGGAAGTTAGTAAGGCATTCCCTTTTCTAAGTATTGGGCTGGTTTTGGTTATTCTGGTTTCCCGCTATCATCTGAAAGAAATAATTTCAGATAAGCGCTGGGTAGGGCTTGGGTTAATTGGCACCGGTATTGTTCTTATATCACAGTCATGAAAAATAGTTCGTATATAGGGATGGTATTTATCGGAATTAGTATTCTATTGTCTGCTATCGCTCAATTATTAATGAAGGCCGGGATGTTGGTTTTACAAGAACAAAATATCGTTTTGGTCATTCCACCAACATTTGATGAGGTTGTGTTATTTATTCCTGCATTGACTTGGGTGTTGGGAGGTTTGTTCTGTTACAGTGTTTCTGTACTATGTTGGATGAGGGCTTTGGCGCAGCATGAGTTGAGTCTGGCATATCCGTTATTGAGCTTGAGTTATGCATTGGTTTACATTGGCGCTGTTGTTTGGCCTCGCTTAAATGAAACTATTTCGATGACTAGAATAGCCGGGATTTTATTTATTTTTCTGGGAGTGTTGGTGGTGGCCAGGACGGGGCAAAAACAAACCGAATGAAATGACCACTAGATTTTTTTTCGGAGCAGATTGTATTGTGGAGCAGCAATATTTTGGAGGTTGGTGGATTAAGGAGGATTCTACTCCGGCAATGGAAAATTTGGTCTATTTCCGTTTTTTTGTTGTGTCGGCACTACTATACTTCGCGCGATCACGACTACGGATTTCTAACGACTGAGTTTTTGCCGATAGCTGCGTTACTAAAACAGTTGCGTAGCTTGCTATGCGCCTGTTTTAGTGCCTTGCTCTCGACAACAATCAGTGCACTATTAATTCCGCATCCGTGACCGCGCGAAGTATATGTGCCTCAAAAGACCAAAAAATGTGCTCAATTTTCCACTTGACTCGCTATGCCCTCTTAATCCGAAAGTTTCCTGGCAGTTTAATTCATTGATTAATGCTTTTTAATTCTTACACCTATATTTTCTTTTTTCTACCCTTCGTTTTTGCTGTTTACTTTTATTTAAACAAACATCGGCTAACGATTGCCAGTCAAGGCGTTTTATTTGTTGCCTCGATAGTGTTTTACTGCTGGTGGAAAATAGAATATTTGCCATTAATTCTAGGGTCGATATTAGTTAACTTTTATTTAGGGGTTAGCTTGGCTAAACAAAATAGCCAGGGGAAAATCGCGAGGAAGTCGCTGTTGACTATTGGTATAGCCGCTAATGTTGCTTTACTTGGTTTTTATAAATACACAGATTTTTTTATAGAAAATGTTAATAATGCGTTCAATCAGTCGATTCCTTTACTTAATTTAACATTACCGCTGGCGATATCTTTTTTCACTTTTCAGCAAATAGCTTATCTGGTAGATAGCTACCGAGGCGAGACGAGGGATTATAATCTCCTCCATTATGCTGTCTTCGTGACGTTCTTTCCGCAGTTGATCGCTGGTCCGATTGTGCATCATAAAGAAATGATGCCACAGTTTGATAATGTGCGAAATAAGTTTATTAGCACCAAAAATATTTCACGTGGGCTGTTTATTTTTACAGTCGGCCTGTTTAAAAAGGTAGTTATTGCCGATACTTTCGCTATTTGGGCGACTAGCGGCTTTGATGAGGCGGCAACTCTAAATTTTATTGATGCTTGGGTAACCAGTCTGTCTTACACCTTGCAGCTATATTATGATTTCAGCGGATACACAGAAATGGCCATTGGGGCTGCATTGTTATTCAATATAAAATTGCCCATAAATTTTAATTCTCCTTATCGAGCCTTAGATATCCAGGATTTTTGGCGCCGTTGGCACATAACATTGTCACGTTTCTTAAAGGAATACGTTTACTTTCCCTTGGGCGGCAATCGAAAAGGCAAGTTCAGAACTTATGCTAATTTGATGGCTACATTTATTCTGGGTGGCTTATGGCATGGCGCGGGTTGGACATTTGTTTTCTGGGGGTTCTTACATGGCGTAGCCATTGTCTTTCACCGGCTGTGGCGAGCATCAGGGTTCCGGTGCCACCGGGTTTTGGCCTGGTTTATAACCTTCAATTTTGTCAATTTGTCCTGGGTGTTTTTCAGGGCTGAAACCTGGTCTGATGCAATTAAAGTATTACGTGGCATGTTCGGTTTAGAAGGCGTCATTTTGCCACCAATATTTGCAGAGGCGTTTTCTACGCTATCTAAATACGGCGTCAGTTTTAATCAGAATTTTCTGTTGTTAAGTCCGGTGCATGACAAATTTCTGTTGGTTTTGAGTGGTGTACTAGCTGGGGTTCTGTTGATAAAATGGTGGCTAGGGCGAATTTCATTTAAAGCTAATTTGGCAGTTTCTTTGGCGAATAGTTTTTTGTTTGTAGTTTCATTAATTTTCTTGGTTAGAGAATCTCCGTTTCTTTATTTTGGCTTCTAATTAAGAATGCAATATCGCAATTATATTAAAAGCACGATCTTTTTAGCCATGTTCTTTTACGGACTAGTGATACTGGCTTTGTATCAGATTGAGGGCAGATTTCATTTACCTGTTTATAATCATGCTTCACTGGATAGCAAATTATTTTTTCTGAAGCATCATGCAGAAATTGAATCTGCAGATACAATAATTATCGGTTCTTCAATGGGGTTGAACAATGTCAATGGCGTGTTGCTGGAAGATTCTTCAATTATTGTGGATAAGGTAGTTAATTTATCAGCATGGAGTATGAAATGCTCTTATTTTCTACCGATTGTAAAAGGTATCGTCAGTCATGGAAATGTTAAAAGAGTTATCTATCCTGCCCAATATTTCGATTTTACCCCGGGTCAGGAAGCTGAGGGTATCAATTCAAAAACTGCGTTTGGATATCTTAGTCGGAAGCCTGTTGATACATTCCTTTATGTATTAAAGTCATCAAAAAATCTGATCAATTTAATTGATCAGTTTCAAGACTGGCATTATTTTACAAACCCTAAAACTTATGCTTATCTGGTTTATGACAGAACCGGAGGCAACCAGCTTGATATCAATCAGGATACTGCAAATCCACATCGATGGGGAAAAGTTGACGGCTATACTTTAGCGCCTTTCAAGGAGGAGTCTTTGGATTGTCTGCAAGAATTGGCAGATATGTCGCAGACTCATCACTTTGACTTGATTTTTATTGTACAACCTTTTAGAAAAACCGTAATCTCAGCAAACCCTGATCTTGAGAAGATCATGGCCGAGTTTGATGAGCAAACCAAAAACATTCTGAAATTTGAGAGTACTTATCACATCAATGCCCATCAATTATTAAACTTGGATGATTCACATTTTGCAGATAAGTCACACTTGAACATCAAGGGGGCGAACGTTAAAACCAGAAAGTTGACAGAAATCATTCGGGAGATTGCTTCGCCTTAGGAGGTGTTAGACCCAATCAGCCAAAACTATCTTTCCGGTTGTGTGGCCTTGTTCAATTTGTGCATGTGCTTTTCGTAAGTTTTCTGCATTGATTGGCCGAAAAAGTTGGCCGAGAGTAGTGACAAGCTCACCTTGATCAATAAGCTCTGAGATTTTATTCAGAAGTCGTTGTTGCTCAATCATATCAGGTGTTTTGTACATTGCACGGGTAAACATAAATTCCCAGATAAATGCTGCACTTTTACTTTTTAATAAGCCGAGGTTTACATTTGAAGTTTCAACAATTGAACAGATGCGGCCTTGTGGCTTAATTACCTCTGCCATTGCCTCCCAGTGCTGCTCAGTGTTATTGAGGCAAAAAATACAATCAACATTTGTGATATTCGATGCAGCCAGTTCTTTATCTAGATCATTCTGATGGTTGATAATTGTGTCGGCCCCAAGCTTTAAGCACCAGTTCCGCGATTCCTCGCGGGAGGCAGTCGCTATGACATTTAATTTCGCAATTTTTTTTGCCAGTTGTATTGCTATCGATCCAACGCCGCCAGCAGCACCTATGACCAAAATCGATTTTTCCGCATTGTTGCCCTGGCTCGAAATATTAAGTCGATCAAACAGGCCCTCCCACGCTGTAATACTTGTTAAAGGTAAAGCGGCAGCTTCAGCAAATGAGAGAGAAGCCGGTTTTTTACCCACAATGCGCTCATCAACCAGCTGATATTCGCAATTAGAACCAGGCCTGGTAATATCACCAGCATAGTAAACCAGATCGCCAACGCGGAAATATTTTACTTCCGGGCCGATGGCAACGACCTCACCAGCGGCATCCCAGCCTAAAATTTTCGGGGTAATTTCGGTTTTTTTCTTTGATGCTCGAATTTTCGTATCAACAGGATTGACTGAAATGGCTTTGACAGCAATGAGTAAATCCCGGCCGCTGGCTTCAGGCAGAGGTATCTCCAAATCCTGAAGGCTATTTTTATCCTCAATGGGTAAATATTTGAATAAACCGATGGCTTTCATTCCGGACTCCTGGCAAAAATCAATTTTTTTATTTTTTGGATAACGGACGTGTTTAAATTTTGGATTGGCCAGAAAATTTTTCTTTTAGTTTGGGTCTCATCATGAAGACATAGCCACAGAGAGCCCCCCAGAGCAGCAAATATAAATTGTAAAATAGCTCGATGAAAGTGAAGGTTCTAAAGTGTCTTAAGTAGTCATACATTTCATCAATGAACAAAATCACTGCTGCAAGAAGAAAAAAAAGTTTAAGTTTATTTTTTAAATTAAGTCGTAGTGTCCAGGCAAGATAAATAAAACCAGCAAAAAAGTGATACATATTGTTTAGCAGCGTTTCTTTGCTAAACAAATCCATTTTAAATGCTTGATCTATAAAATAGAAAAAGACCCCGCCAGATAGAAAAACAAACCAAAATAAGCGCATTTTTTGGATGAACCCTTAGGAGCGCGTATGAAATAACTTGGACAGTTTGCTAGTCTTTTTATATGTCTTCTGCATTGTTAACAATTTACATGGCTGGCTATGCGCCTACTGCTACGCCTCGAATGCCGATAAAAATACTGCGCTTGTTGCCCAACTTATTCCGTGCCCGTTCCTGTATTAAAATGAAATCACTAAGAATTTGCTCAAAATCTTGCTAAATGGCACGTTATACAGCGTAAAAGCGAATCCAAAATGCCCGAAGACACCTGTATGCTGCGATTTCCGCCCAATTTTGCCTATATTGTTTAAGATTTTGAACTGGTTCTAAGGAGAATAAAAAACATCAAGTCATAAGTCAAAAACAGTAAGTAAATTTAACCACTTTTCTTTCAAAAATGATACTAACAGAATAAATTTAACTTAACCCATCTTCGCAGCTTTTTCGCCTCTAAGCCATTGATTTATAGTTAACACCCATTTTTGAACTAAAAAGTCCTTTAAAATCAAAGGCATTTTTTTCTGGCCTTGCGTAGTGCCATATTCTTACCCCTATCCCTTGATTTTTTTAGTTTTTCATTGATGCTAAGACTATGTATATTCGAAAAAACCAAAGCAAAAAATCTGGAGGATGGTGGCGCTTACTATAATGTGAATTAAGAGCCAATTCATTTTCATATCATTCATAGGGTGGAGATCTTTTTGTTTCCCCCTCAACCAACCTTCTCCCTCTGGAGAAGGCTTTTCAAGACTTTAAAGCTTTAAGCTCTTAATTCATATTTAAATTAACGTATACCGTTATTTGTTTATTAACTTTTACTAATATATATCATACAATTCGTTCTAGGTGTTGTAATTCCTTGTCTGACATTTGGAACTTTTAATAGACAATTGTCATCGGAATTACCTAGACAACTGAATCATAACTGACAATTTATCTCTAACCCATGAAAAACCATAATTTTTTTAAGATAATAGTGCTCACAGCAAGTCTTCTCGCTTTCACAACGCCTTTTAATATCTTGAATGCGGCAAACACCGCTGCTTCTGAAAAAACCGAATCGGAAAATTCAGCGGAATACACACCAAAAACTGGTTACGAAATCGATGCGAATTCTTCTGCATCTATGCTTGTTGCCAAAAGAAGTCATTCTGTCTCGGAACAGGACCAAACCGGACTCGCGGTGTTTTTGGGTGTTATTGTTATCGGTGTGATTGCATTCTTTGTATCTGGCCGGAAGACATAAACTGCCAGGGCATGAAGTGGCTACACTAAACCAAACACACAGATTACAATATCCTGAAAAAAAATAAGTGTGTCAAAAAATGAATAATCAAACAAAACAATCTAATACCTACAGCTCAGAATTTAAAGAATCCGCCGTCAAGTTAGCACTTTAATCTGACCAATCGATTGCTCAAACTTCGCGTGATTTAGGTGTAAACAGCAGCACTCTCCATACCTGGATCAGTTAATATACAAAACCCAAAGTAAAAACTGATAGAACCGATGAACCTATTTATGACGAAAACAAACGCCTAAAGAAAGAATTAGCCAAAGTTATTCAGGAAAGAGACTTGCTAAAAAAGGCCACCGCGTACTTTGCCAAGGAAATCGGGTGAAGTACGTGTGGATCAAACAACATAGTCGGGACTATCCTGTCACAGATTTGTGTCAATTCATGAAGGTCACCAGAAGTTGTTATGACGATTGGCTCAAAGCACCGAAAACTGATCGGGAAAAGGATAATGAGAAGCTCATTGAAATTCTGAAGATATTGTTTGAAAAAGGCCGGAATACCTATGGAACACGCCGTTTAAAGAAGCAGTTGGC